>NZ_WUJP01000099.1 GCF_009806515.1 Geminicoccus flavidas
TGGCCCGGCCGCAGCGGCGGTATTGCTGCGCGATCCCGAGGTGCTGCGCCTGTGGGGTGCTGGTGCCGTGATCCAGTGCGCGCGCTGGCTGGACATCCTGTCGTTCGGAGTGCTGGTGCTGGACTGGACGGCCTCGCCGCTGGCCGTGGCCCTGGTCCTGTTCGTCCGGATGCTGCCGCTCCTGCTGCTCGGCAGCATCGCCGGCACGCTGGCGGACCGGTTGGACCGGCGCAGGCTGCTGGTGATCGGCCTGTCGACCATCTGTGTCCTGCTGGCCCTGGGAGCCTGGTGGAGCAGCGACGGCGAGCCCCATGTGCCGCTGGCCTTCGGCCTGGCGATTGCGGGCGGCGTGCTGTGGTCCGGCGAACTGCCGATGCGGCGTGGCCTGCTGGCCGAGGCCGCCGGCATGGACCGGGTCGGCACGAGCATGGGCCTGGAGCAGCTCACCAGCAACTTCACCCGCATGATCGGCCCCGCCACGGGCGGCGCGCTCGTGGCGCTGCTGGGCTTCACCGGGGTGCTGGCCGCGGGCCTGATCCTGCACGGGCTGGCGCTGCTCATGATCCTGGGAGTCAAACCGTCGGGCCAGGCGCAGAAGGTCACCGAGCCGATCCGGATCCTGGGCCCCTTGAAGGAAGGCTGGCGCTATGTGCGCACCACGCCGATCCTGATCGGGACCGTCATGGTGACCGCCGCGATGAACCTCTGGGGCTTTCCCTACATGTCCCTGGTGCCGGTGATCGCCCTGGAGGTCATGAACCTGGGCCCGGTCGGCACTGGTCTCCTGGTCTCCGCGGAAGGTGCCGGCGCCTTCATCGGCTCGATCGCCATAACCCTGGCGGCACCGCCGCACTGGTTCCGGCGCATCTACAGCCTGGGCACGCTCCTGTTCCTGGCCGCCGTCGTGCTGTTCGGCTTCACCACCACGCCCTGGACCGCGGCGGCCTGCACGGCGCTCGCCGGGGTAGGCATGGCCTGCTTTGGCACCATGCAGATGGTGCTGATCCTCCAGGGCGCGGAATCGCATCTGCGCGGCCGCGCCCTTGGCATCCTGGTGGGTGCGATGGGCCTTGCCCCGTTCGGCTTCCTGCAGTTCGGGCTGGCGGCGAGCTGGCTGGATGGCAGCACTGCCGTCGTCCTGGTCGCCGGCATCGGCCTGGTGGCGGTACTCGCCTGCACCGTCGTCTGGCCGACCCTCCTGCAGAACGGCCAAGTGACGCCCGTCAGGTCAGCGCATCCGGCAGCACCGCCTCGCGCTTCGCAATGAACTCGTCCAGTGCCTCGACCACGCCGGGATCGATCGGCGGCGGCTCGAAGGCGGCGAGCTTCCGGACCGCCGCCTCGATGCCGCGCGCCTGGGCCGTCTTCTCGCCCTCCAGGGCCCATTGCTCGAAGCTGTTGTTGTCCATCAGCTCCGGCATGAAGAAGGCGGTCTGGAAATTGGCCTGGGTGTGCGCGGTGCCCAGGAAGTGGCCACCCGGCCCCACGTCCCGGATGCTGGTCATCGCCTCGTCGAAATCGCCGAACTGCGGCCCCTGCGCGAACTTGTAGAGCATCTCCATCTGCTCGGCATCGAGCGCGAACTTGGCGAGCGATGCGCACAGGCCCGCCTCTGTCCAGCCGGCCGTGTGCATGACCAAATGGGCGCCGGCCAGCATGATCGGGAACATGTTGAAGGCGCTCTCATAGCCCGCCTGGGCATCGGTCACCTTCGAGCCGGTCAGCATGCCCGACGAGCGGAACGGCACCCCATACTTGCGCGCAAGCTGGCCGATCATCAGGTTCATGAGCGCCAGCTCGGAGGTGCCTGCCATCGGCGCCCCGGACTTCATCGAGACCGCCGCCAGGAAATGGCCATAGACCATCGGGCAGCCCGGCCGGATGAGCTGGGTGAAGGCCAGCGCCGAGATCGCCTCGGCGTTCAGCTCGGCCACGGTCGCCGCCGCCGAGGCCGGCGTGTTGGCCCCGGCCAGGGTGAACGGTGAGCAGATCACCGGCTGGCCGGCCCGGGCATAGACCTTGAGCGCTCCCAGCATGGTCTCGTCCCAGACCAGCGGCGAATTGCAGTTGACCAGCGACACCATCACCGCCTGATCGGGCAGGACGCTCTCGCCGAACAGGATCTTCGCCATCTCGACCGCATCCTGGGCGCGTTCCGGTGCGGTCACCGGGCCCATGAACGACTTATCACTGTTCGTGATGAGCGAGCGGACGATGTGCAGATGCCGCTTGGGCACCGGGATGTCGGTGGGCTCGCAGATCACCAGCCCGGTGTTGTGGATGGCCGGGCTCATATAGGCCAGGCGGTGGAAGCGCTCGAGGTCCGCCATCGTGCCGTAGCGGCGGACGTCGTCCTCCATGCGCACGAACGGCGAGCCGTAGGTAGGCAGGAAGATCGTGTTGTCGCCGCCGACCGTCACCGAGCGTTCGGCATTGCGTGCGGTGAGCGTGAACTGGTCCGGCAGCTTCGCCAGGAGCGACGTCAGCAGTTCGCGCGGGATGTGGACCCGCGCGCCCCGGACGTCGGCGCCGGCATCCTTCCACAGGGCCAGCGCCTCGGCATCGCGGAAGTCGATGCCGATCTCCTGCAGGATCCGGCAGGACCCGTCGTGGATCATCTCCAGGCCCTCGTCGTTGAGGACCTCGTAGAGGGGAATCCGCCGCTTGAGCGTCGGCAGGCTGGTGACCCGCATCGACATGCGCTCGGCGCGCCTGGCACTCCGGCCGCCCCGCCTGCCTTCCACCAACGTGCTCACGATCCGCCTCCTCCGGACGACCGACGCCCGGACAGTAGAACAGCCGCGGCGGCTTGGCTTGTCCTGCCTGCGCCAGCCAGTTGACCCACTCCGACAAGAGGGCGACCACGACCGCACTTGCCGGCACTGGGGTGAGGGTCCAAGGGGACGGCTCGGGCACAAAGCGGGGCTTGGCATGGACGCAGGCAGGGTGGTGATCGTCGGCGGCGGGGCGATCGGTTCGGCGGTCGCGGCCTTTCTGCGCCAGGCCGACCTCGGGCGCGAGGTCGTGGTGATCGAACGCGACCCCACCTATCGCCAGGCCTCCTCGGCCCTGTCCGCCTCCTCGATCCGCCGCCAGTTCTTCCAGCCGGTCAACATGGCGATCGGCGCCTATGGCTATGCCTTTCTGAAGGAAGCAGCCCACCGCCACCTGGCCGTGGACGGCGAGCTGCCGGAGATCGGCCTGCGGGATGGCGGCTATCTGTTCCTGGCCCCGCCTGCCGCCGAGCCCACCATGCGCGCGGTGCACGCGCTGCAGCGAGCCGAAGGCGTCCAGGTGGCGCTGCTCGAGCCCGACGCCCTGCGCGCGCGCTTCCCCTGGCTGTCCACCGAGGGCATCGCACTCGGTTCGCTGGGCCTCGCCGAGGAAGGCTGGTTCGACGGCTACGGCCTGCTTCAGGCCTTCCGCAAGCGGGCCATCGCCGATGGCGCCCGCTTCGTGCATGGCGAGGCCACCGGCTTCGTCCGGGACGGCGAGCGGGTCACGGGGGTCGAGCTCGGTGACGGCAGCAGGGTCCCCTGCGACGCGCTGGTGGTCGCCGCCGGCCCCTGGTCCGGGCAGGTCGGCCTGAAGCTCGGCATCGACATCCCCGTGCGCGGCCGGCGGCGCTCGGTGTTCGTGCTGGACACGCCGGAGCCCCTCGAACCCTGCCCGCTCCTGATCGACCCGTCTGGCTTCTGGCTCCGCCCGGAGGGCCGCTACTATCTGTCCGGCATGTCGCCGCTCGCCGATGAACCGGATCCGGACGATCTGCCGCTCGAGGTCGACCATGACAGCTTCGAGGAAAGGCTGTGGCCGGCCCTGGCCGAGCGGATCCCGAGCCTGGAGCGGCTGAAGGTCATGAGTTCCTGGGCCGGCTACTACGAGATGAACACGGTCGACCATAACGGCCTGGTCGGCCGGTGGCCGGGCTTCATCAATCTTTATGCCGCCACCGGCTTTTCCGGCCACGGCATCCAGCAGGCTCCTGCGGTCGGCCGGGGGCTGGCCGAGCTCATCGTCCATGGCGCCTACCAAAGCCTGGACCTGTCGGATCTCTCGCCGGTGCGCCTCGTCGAGAACCGTCCGCTGGTGGAACAGGCGGTGATCTGAGCCCTGCCCGCCCTAGATAACCAGGACAACGAAGCCGGGAGGAGGATGGCGGTGACCAGCTTCAGGCTCGACTGCATTCTGGAGACGGTGCTCTACGCCGACGACCTGGAAGCGGCGGAGCGCTTTTATCGCGACGTGCTGGGCCTGGAGGTCGACAGCCGCAAGGACGGCGTCTTCGTGTTCTTCCGCCTGCGCGACGCCATGCTCCTCCTGTTCCGCGCGGAGGCGGCCCGCGCCAACGAAATGGTCCCGGCCCACGGTGCGGCCGGCCCCGGCCATGCCTGCTTCGCCGTGGCGGAATCGGAACTGAACGGCTGGAAGGAACGGCTGGAGCGCCAGGGCGTGCGGATCGAGCACGAGCAGGCCTGGCCGCGCGGCAGCCGCTCCTTCTATTTCCGCGACCCGGCCGGCAACAGCCTGGAGATCGCCAGCCCGCTCATCTGGGGCATGGCTGACCTCCGTGGCAGGAATGCAACAGCCGGCATCGAACCAGACGCTCCACAGCCTGTGGATAAACCCGCATGAGCATTGAGCGCTCCATCAGCGACACTCAGTCCGATCAGGCAGGCGCGCCATGCAGCTAGGCCTGGCGCTGGATCGAGATCACGGGCCGGCCCGGCTGGGCTTTGCCGGCGACTTCGCCTGCGCCTGGTGCCGCCTGGCCTGGCACCGGCTGCGCCAGGTGACGGCACCCCGCGGCATCGGCCTGTGCTGGCTGCCCTTCCAGATCGACCCGACCCTGCCGCCGCGCGGCACCGCCTATCGGGCCTGGCTGACCCGCCGCCATGGCGGCGCTGCCGCGGCCGAGGCCGGGCTGCAGCGGATCCGTGCCGCCGCCGCGGCCGAGCGGATCCCGTTCGACCTGGCGGCGATCCGGCTCCAGCCGAATACCAGCGCCGCCCACCGGCTGGTGGCGGCCGCAGCCCGCAGCGGCCGGGGCACCGTCGTGGTCGACCGGATCTTCCATGCCTTCTTCAGCGAGGGCCAGGACATCGGCGACCCGGACGTACTGGACCGGATCGCCGCCGAGGCCGGGGTGCCGACCGGCAGCGGCGAATTGCCGGTCATTCCCCTGCCGGTCTCGGCGGTGGGTGCCGTGCCGGTGATCCTGGACCGCCATGGCGATGCGCTGGTGGGCTGCCAGCCCATCGAGAGCATCGCCGTGTTCGCCGACCTGGCACTCGGCCGGGCAGCCCTGGCGCCGGCATCACCCGCCCGGCCCCTTTCCAGCCGCACCTGACGGTTCCTGGACAGGCGGCCGGAGACGGCAGCGTCACCGCTCCGACAGGATCGCCTGCGTGGCATCCTCGTCGTACTCCCTCCCGGCACAGTCCGCATTGAACCGGCCGCATTGAACCGGTCGACCGACCTGTTGTGCACCGCGAACCGCTCGTTCACCCGGGCCAGCCGGTCATCGTAGCTGCGAACGGCCCAGCGCTGCTGGTCGACCAGCGCATTGAACTCGTCGACGGACTTCCGGCTGTACCGGTTCACCAGCCCTTCCCGGCGCTCGATCAGGGCACTCAGCTCGTCGATCGCGGCCGTCTCCGCCGCCAGTGACGCTTCCATCCACCCCAGCTCCGGCGACGCGGCGCTCAGCTCGTTCTGCTTGTCCACGCATTGCCGCAAAGCTTCGCGCGAAAGAACCGGCCCGCCATGATGGGCTCCAGTCCCGGAGCCGCATCGGCCCTGGCGGCCGGTCGATCGCTGCGATCCCTGGTCAGGCACAGCAGGCCGAAGGCCCTGCCCCACGGCCGGCAGCACGTTGCGCCCGCAGGCCAGGCCGCGTACGGGCCCCTACGGCGTCCAGGCCTCGTAATCGCCGGTGGCCCTGTCACGCTGGCCGCGGCCGCGCTCGCTGCCGGGCGGGACATAGGCATAGGGCGTGCCGGTCAGGTTCGGCAGGGCCGGCTTCTCCCAGGGCTTGACCTGGAGCGGCGCCACCGTGGGCGGGTGCTCGAAGCGCTTGTGCAGCCAGCCGCTCCAGCCCGGCGGCACCAGGGTCGGCTCCGGCTCGACCCCGTCCGGATAGACCACCCAACGGCGCTCGGCTCGCCAGTCCTGCGCGTTCAGGCCCTTCTCCCTGCTGCGGTAGTAGCGGTTGCCCAGCTCGTCCTGGCCGACCAGCTCGCCACGGAATCGGGTCGTGAGCCAGGTCCCCAGGGCGTTGAAGCTCAGCCACTTCAGCAAGGTCGCACTCCGCGGAAAATCGGAGCCCCCAGGATGGACGGGCTCCGGCCGTGCCGGTATCCGGCGGGACATGTGCTGCCACGGGCGGCAAATGTCCAGATCTCCGGCCCGGGCAACCCTGTCCGGATCATATTCCTGTCGATTGAGTGCGCAGACTGATGCCACCTGAGTGCGGTGGAGATTGATCGTGGCATCCAGGGAACCATGATCAGCCTCGACAACTCTTCGCATCAATCCCCTGCCCCCATCGCCTGATCACGGCTCGGATCGGGTGCTGATGCGGCACTGGATGGCGTTGCCGGCGGGTGCCGAATGGACTATATCTAGGGGCAAGACGCGTAAACGCCCCTACGTCTGGGGTTCCGGAGCGCAGCGATGCGCTGCCGGCGTGGCGAAAGCGCTACGGGTCTCAGGCGTTATCGCGCAGAACGCAAATTTCTTGTGGATGACTTACACCTGCCGATTGAGAGAATGCCCTACGGGCCGTAGGATTGGCAGAAGATCAAGGACCATTGAGCACTGTCAGCGATGGCTGATGCGACCCTGTCCGACCGGTCAGGGAGGCGACGGTGCACGTCCTGTGGATAAGTCTGGATAAGATCGGGCTTGCCGCAGGAACAGAGCAGGAACACTCTCGCTGCTGGCGGGAACAGGGACCGGGAGAACGGAACATGCGGATCGAACGCTCTTTCACCGAGGCTGGCCAGGACCCCTATGCCCGGATCGAATGGCGTTCCGCGGTGTCGGAGATCCGCAATCCCGACGGCTCGGTGGTGTTCCGCCTGGACGACGCCGAGGTACCGGCATCCTGGTCGCAGGTCGCCGTCGACGTGCTCGCCCAGAAATATTTCCGCAAGGCCGGCGTGCCGGCGAAGCTGGTGAGCGCCAAGGAGAAGGGCGTCCCGGCCTGGCTGCAGCGCCACCTCCCCGACCCATCGCTGGCCGAGCTGCCGGCGCATGAGCGGACCACCGGCGAGCATTCCGCCAAGCAGGTGTTCGACCGGCTGGCCGGCACCTGGACCTATTGGGGCTGGAAGGGCGGCTATTTCGATGGGGAGGAGGACGCCCGCGCCTTCTTCGACGAGCTGCGCTTCATGCTGGCCAGCCAGATGGCCGCCCCCAACTCGCCGCAATGGTTCAACACCGGCCTCCACTGGGCCTATGGCATCGACGGCCCGGCCCAGGGCCATTTCTGGGCCGA
This sequence comes from Geminicoccus flavidas, assembly GCF_009806515.1. Lineage (GTDB taxonomy): Bacteria > Pseudomonadota > Alphaproteobacteria > Geminicoccales > Geminicoccaceae > Geminicoccus > Geminicoccus flavidus. Next base: position 7,502 of record NZ_WUJP01000099.1, read on the forward strand.
CCACAAGACTGGCCAGGTCTCTGCCTCGTCGTCGGCCTATGAGCGGCCGCAGCCGCACGCCTGCTTCATCCAGTCGATCAACGACGACCTGGTGAACGAGGGCGGCATCATGGATCTGTGGATCCGCGAGGCGCGCCTGTTCAAGTACGGCTCCGGCACCGGCACCAACTTCTCGGCACTCCGCGGCGTGAACGAGCCGCTCTCGGGCGGCGGCAAGTCGTCCGGCCTGATGAGCTTCCTCAAGATCGGCGACCGGGCGGCAGGGGCGATCAAGTCGGGCGGCACCACGCGCCGCGCCGCCAAGATGGTGACGGTCGACGTCGACCATCCCGACATCGAAGAATATGTGATGTGGAAGGTGGTCGAGGAGCAGAAGGTCGCTGCCCTCGTCGCCGGCTCCCAGCTCCTGCGCACCCATGTCCAGGCGATCCTGTCCGCCTGCCATGACGAGAGCTTCGCCGGCAAGGACCGGTTCGACCCGCACGACAACCCGGCCCTGCGCAAGGCCGTGCGCGACGCCAAGAAGGTGGCCCTGCCCGCTGGTGCCATCCAGCAGGCGATTCTGTTCGCCCGCCAGGGCTTCCGCCACATCGACGTGCCGACCTATCGCGCCGACTGGGACAGCGAGGCCTATGTCACGGTCTCGGGCCAGAACTCCAACAACTCGGTGCGCGTCTCCGACGACTTCCTGGCCAAGGTTCAGGCAGGTGCCGAGTGGCAGCTGACCCGCCGCACCGACGGCAAGGTGAAGAAGACCATCCAGGCCAAGGACCTCTGGGACAAGATCAGCCTCGCCGCCTGGGCCTCGGCTGACCCTGGCATCCAGTACGACACCACCATCAACGACTGGCACACCTGCCCGGCCTCGGGGCGGATCAACGCGTCCAACCCGTGCTCCGAGTACATGTTCCTGGACGACACCGCCTGCAACCTGGCGTCCTTGAACCTGATGACCTTCAAGAAGGAGGACGGCTCCTTCGACGTGGCGGCGTTCCGCCATGCCGTGCGCCTGTGGACGATCGTCCTCGAGGTCTCGGTGGTGATGGCGCAGTTCCCGTCCCGCACCATCGCCGAACTGTCCTGGAAGTTCCGCACGCTGGGCTTAGGGTTCGCCAATCTCGGCGGCCTGCTCATGGCGTCCGGCTTCTCCTATGACAGCCCCGAGGGCCGCGCCCTGTGCGGTGCCATCACCGCGCTCATGACCGGCGAGGCCTATCTGGTCTCGGCCGAAATGGCCAAGGAGCAGGGTCCCTTCCCGGGCTATCCGGAGAACCGCGACGCCACGCTGCGCGTCCTGCGCAACCACCAGGCCGCCGCGTGGTCCAAGGCCAGCGGCTACGAGAACCTGCACATCAACCCGGTGCCGCTCGACGCCGCGTCCTGCCCGCAGCCCGCGATCGTGGAAGCCGCCCGCTCTGCCTGGGACCGGGCGGTCGCGACCGCCACCGAGGCCGGCGTGCGCAACGCCCAGGTCTCGGTGATCGCCCCCACCGGCACGATCGGCTTGGTGATGGACTGCGACACGACCGGCATCGAGCCCGACTTCGCTCTCGTGAAGTTCAAGAAGCTGGCCGGCGGCGGCTACTTCAAGATCATCAACCGCATGGCGCCGGAAGCCCTCAAGACGCTGGGCTACACGCCTGAGCAGATCGAGGACATCATCCGCTACGCCGTGGGCCACGGCACCCTCAAGGGCTCGCCCGCGATCAACCACGAGACGCTGGCGGCGCGCGGCTTCACCCCCGAGGTCCTGGCCAAGCTCGAGCAGGCGCTCCCGTCCGCCTTCGACATCCGCTACGTCTTCAACAAGTTCACGCTGGGCGAGGCCTTCTGCAAGGAGGTGCTGAAGCTCACCGACGAGCAGTTGAACGACTTCAAGTTCGACATGTTCAAGGCGCTGGGCTTCAACCGCGACGAGGTCGAGGCCGCCAACACCTTCGTCTGCGGTGCCATGACCGTCGAAGGCGCACCGCACCTCCAGGACAAGCACCTGCCGGTGTTCGACTGCGCCAACCCGTGCGGCCGCAAGGGCAAGCGCTACCTTTCCACCGAGAGCCACATCCGGATGATGGCGGCCGCCCAGCCCTTCATCTCCGGTGCGATCTCCAAGACCATCAACATGCCCGCCACCGCCTCGGTGGAGGACTGCTCGGACGCCTATCTGCTGGGCTGGCGCCTGGGCCTCAAGGCCCTGGCCCTCTATCGCGACGGCTCCAAGCTCTCCCAGCCGCTCTCCTCGATCGCGCTGGACGACATCGAGGACGACGAGGAGGAGCAGCATCCCACCCCGCAGCGTGTGGTCAACGTCGTCGAGAAGATCGTCGAGCGCCACGTGGCCGGCCGCAAGAAGCTGCCGACCCGCCGCAAGGGCTACACCCAGAAGGCGGTGGTCGGCGGCCACAAGGTCTATCTGCGCACCGGCGAGTACGAGGACGGCAAGCTCGGCGAGATCTTCATCGACATGCACAAGGAAGGCGCTGCCTTCCGCAGCCTGATGAACAGCTTCGCCATCGCCGTCTCGATCGGCCTGCAGTACGGCGTGCCGCTGGAGGAGCTGGTGGAAGCCTTCAGCTTCACCCGCTTCGACCCGTCGGGCCCCGTCCAGGGCAACGACACGATCAAGATGGCGACCTCGGTCCTCGACTATATCTTCCGCGAGCTCGCCATCTCCTATCTCGACCGCACCGACCTGGCCTCGGTCGACCCCGCCGACCTGCGCCACGATGCGATCGGCAAGGGCACCAAGGAAGGCGAACTGCTCGACGAGGAGGAAGAGGTCAAGAAGTACGCCTCGGTCGGCTTCGTCCGCGGCAACCTGCGCCTGCTCGCCGGCGGCAATGGTCATGGGGGCAACGGCCACCACCACGGCAATGGCAACGGCAACGGCGGCACCACCCCCACCCCCACCGCCTACGCCGACACCCGTGCCGGCGACACCGCCGTCCTGGAGCGCCCGAAGACCACCGCCACCGACCCTGCCCGCCAGGCCGAGGCCGAGCGGATCCAGAAGGCGCAGATGGCGCGGCTGAAGGGCTACGAGGGGGACCCCTGCCCGTCCTGCGGCCACTTCACGCTGGTGCGGAACGGGACCTGCCTGAAGTGCGACACGTGCGGGTCGACGACGGGATGCAGTTGACTACAATATAAACCACACACCGCGTTAGCAAAGGCTTGAGGATGCTCCCCATTATATTGGACGATATTCGCCTGGAGCATCTTCAAAGCCTCATAGACAATGCCGCCGAAGAATCTCGAGTGCTTGACTACAAGCGAGATCCATATGGCGACAATGAAGAATCGAGAAAAAATTTCTTAAAGGATATATCGGCCTTTGCAAATAGCTCTGGAGGCCATCTAATAATTGGTATGCGCGAGGAACAGGGGATAGCATGTGAGCTGACGCCATTCACGGTGCTCGATACCGACAAAGAGAAATTGCGTTTACTAAGCATCATAGTTGATGGGATCGAGCCCGGACTTTACGGGGTTAACCTGAGATTTGTAGAAATACATTCAAACCAATACTGCCTTATAATCTACGTTCCACAAAGTTTCAATTCGCCGCACCGAGTTAGCTTCAAAACAAAACCCCAATTCTGGCTTAGAACTCCTGGGGGGAACGCTCCAATGGATTTCTACGAGCTCCGTACATCATTCCTATGTACCGGCAGTCTAGTGGAAGGTGCGGAGAAATTTCGCCAGGAACGTCTTGCGACGTTAGGACAAAGGACTCCGTGCCCTCTCCGCAATGGCGTTCGGCTCATTCTCCACATCATACCTTTTAGCTCTCTGAACAGTCTGCAAACAGTCGAAATTGACGACCTTGATAATCTCGCAAAGGTACCTTTTCTCTCAGATGCGACAGGCGACTCCGACTGGAGCTTTTGCATTGAAGGTGTGTGTAAACATCGCTCCGATACTGAAAAACGAACTCCTACTCGAAATTATTCTATGTTGTTTCGTAGCGGACAGATCGAAAGCTTGAACATTTTTAGCTCCTTGGGGGATGGGCCATCTCAGATTGACTTCAGATACGAGGCTATGGTAGTAAGAAAGATTCCAGAATTTCTGGATGCAATAAGACAGTATGGCATTAGCGCTCCCTTAGTCATCTATTTGACGCTAGACAAAGCCCAAGGCGCTGTTATGAAGATGGAGAATTGGAATTCCTTAGAACTAGGAATACCCAATTGTAGAAAGAACTGTTGCTGGATCACCTATATTTCTGAATGATTATAGCAACTGGAAACCTAAGCTATTAAAGCATAGCTTTGATCTGTTTCGCAATGCTGTTGGTCTTTCAGGAACACCGAACCTTGATTCGAATGGCGACTTTCGGATAGTCAACTAGATGCTCGATAGTGGCATCCAATGACGCCAAGGCTAGCATCTTCGGATAGTTGCTTGGTGTTAATTTTGCACTATTGGCACTCATTCCCAAAGTTGATCGTGCGGAAGGTGGGGTTTCATACCCGCTCCCGTCCATACTTGAACATCTACCTCAGTAATGATGACTTAGTCGTCCACTGACGTTAGCTTCTCTCTCCTCCACGACAAAACACCTGACCGATCATAACGGTGGAGACCAGACGCCAGTCGGCCGCCTATTGGCGATGGCGGAGTTCAGCGTCGTCAGCCGAGTGCTCTTCCTCGATGGCCTGCACATGCATGGCGGCGGGATTGGGGTGAACGCGATCGACACGGCGAACCTGCGAGTCGTCGCCGAGGTCGTGCTGGAAGGATGGACCCGAGCGCGAGCGAGTCCATCACCTTCCCCCTCCGGCTGCGGCAGGGGTGCGAACCCGGTTCGCATGTGGATTTGCACGTTCCCGCCCTGATACAGTTCAGCGAGGCGGGGCGGCATGACTGTTCGACCTTATCGACTCGCCACTGCACGACAACGGGGCGCAAGGCCCCGACAGCAGGAACCGCGGGGGGAGCCATGCCAGAGACGGAACAGTACCAGTCGCGACCGGTCGGGATGCTGCCCAACAGCCGGTTCCCGCTGCTCGTCCATCGCGCCGGGATCCCCAGCGGCGGGACGGACGCAGTGAGGGCACGCTTTCGCGAGAACGGCTGGCTCAACAACTGGACCTATCCCGGCATCTACACCTACCCGCATTTCCACTCGACGACCCATGAATGCCTGGGCTGCGCCGTCGGCTGGATGGAGGTGGAGCTGTTCGGCCGCAGCGGGACCAGGGTCCGCATCGAGGCAGGCGACGTGATCGTCATGCCGGCCGGCGTCTCGCACCAGATGACCGGGTCGAGCCCCGACATCGTGATGGTCGGCGGCTATCCGGACGGTCGCGACTGGGACAACATGCAGGAGGAGAAGATCACCGAGGAAGAGCGTCGCGCCGCAGCCAAGCGGATCATGATGCTGCCGATCCCGGCACGCGACCCGGTCACCGGCCTGCCGATGCAGGAATGGATCGAAGCCCCCTCCTCGGTCGACGCCGGCCTGAACGACTACCGCGATGGGCTGGATGCGCGGTGAGCATCGTCGCTGATGCGCGAGGCCACGGGGTCAGGCTCTGTTTCTTGTATGCGGCCGTATCTCACTCGTGCGGCGCTCCTCGATGCCGGTCGGTCGCTGGAGGCTCCGCGATGCGCGGAACGATCGCCGCCAGTTCCTCCCGCAGCGCATCCTCCGCGACCTCGCGGTCGTAAGCGGCCTGCAACCGCAGCCACCATTCCGCATCGCCGCCGAAATACCGCGCCAGCCGCAACGCCGTCTCCGCCGTCACCGCCCGCTCGCCGTTGAGGATCGCCGTGATCCGGTTGGCCGGCACGTGCAAGGCTGCCGCCAGCCTGCGTGCCGAGAGCCCGAGCGGGATCAGGAAGTCCTCGCGTAGCACGCGGCCCGGATGGGTCGGCAGGAGGCGCTGTGGGTCGGCATCCTCCCCGATCGGCAGCCGGTCGAGATCCTCCCGCGCGATGCTCGTCTGCTCAGTGGTAGTCGACGAACTGGACATCGAAAGCATCCTCCCGCTCGAACCGGAACACGATCCGCCACTGGTCGTTGACCCGGATCGACCAGAAGCCGGCCAAGTCGCCGGACAGCTTCTCCAGCCGGTTGCCAGGCGGCACCCGCAAATCCTCGACCCGGCGCGCCGCATCGATCATCCGCAGCTTGTCGGCTGCCCGCTGCGCCAGGCGACGATCCAGGCGTCGCGGTGCATAGCCACGGAACAGGTCCGCGGTCCGCTGGTCGGCGAAGCTCCGGATCATGCCGCAAGATGGCGTGGGCCTTCCGTTACGTCAAGCGTAACACTTCCGGATGGCATTTCCGGGGTCGCAGCAGGTGAGGCCATCATCCTGCCCTCGAACCTGCGGCCCTCCGCCCTGACGCGGCTTCTCCCCTGGCGGCCGCGATCGATCCCGGCGAAGCTGCCACATCATGACCCCGCCCTTCTTCACCATCGGCCACTCGACCCGGACCCTGCCGGAGTTCGTGGCCCTCCTGCAGAAAGCGGCCGTGACGATGCTGGTCGACGTCCGCACGGTGCCCCGGTCGCGGACCAACCCCCAGTTCAACCGGGACAGCCTGCCGGGCGAGCTGGCAGCCTTTGGCATCGGCTACCGGCACATCGCCGCCCTGGGCGGGCTGCGCGGGCGCCGGAAGGACAAGGCCCCATCCCCGAACGGCTTCTGGGAGAACACCAGCTTCCGCAACTATGCCGACCATGCCGCGACCCCGGCTTTTCAGGCGGGCCTGGCGGAGCTGCGCGGCCTGGGCCAGGCACAGCGCTGCGCCATCATGTGCGCCGAGGCGGTCTGGTGGCGCTGCCATCGCCGCATCATCGCCGACTATCTGATCGCGGCCGGCGAGACCGTCTGCCATATCATGGGACCGGGCAAGACCGAGCCGGCCCGCCTCACCCCGGCCGCCCGGCCGGCACCGGACGGGAGTCTGGTCTATCCGCCGGCCGATCCGGCCTGAGGGCGGGCGGCCCACCGGCCGCCAGGATGCAGGAAATGCCGAAGCGGCCCCATCCGGAATGGGACCGCTCCTGCAGGCGACTGCCAAGCTTTTGGGGCACCGGAGGGAGGACCGGTTCGCCGCCGGTGCCTGGTGATGGACCAGGGCTCCCGCGCTCCGGTACTACCTCTCGATCGGCGCGGGAGCCGGCCTAGCCGCCATAGACGGAGAAGTGCCAGCCATCGCCAGCGGCTTCGTAGAGCGAGGCCTTGTAGTTGAAGTTGCCGTTGGCCGACTGCCAGTTCCAGTGCCCCTGCAGCACCGTGGCGCTCAGGAAGGTGTTCCATCTGCACCAGAACAGGGTGCAGGTCTCGTATTCGAGCTTGTGCTGGACGTTGCCGCGATAGGGATAGGCGATCGACCGGATCCAGTTCGAGCGGCGCTGCACATAGCCATCCCCCGTCCGGTACAGCCAGCAGTAGGAATAGGTGAAGCCGCTCTTGGCGCAGTAGTTCGAGTTGAACCAGCTGCCGGTATCGGCGACCAGCGCGCGGGTGCTCATCGCCTCGGTGGCACCGGTCAGCGCGCGGCTGCTCTTCGCCTTGCCGTCGCCGGCCGGGATCGAGACGGCCGGCGGGCTGCCGGCACGGGGCTGCATGGCCCTGACCTGCGCGATGCGCTGCTGCGCCTGGGCCAGTGTGGCCGGGACCGCCTGGCCCTTGGACAGGAGCCGGTACTGCTCGACCGACGACAGGGATTCCAGTTGCTCGACGCTTACGCCATTGATGAAGCCGGGCTGCGCGCCCTTCTTGCCGGCCAGCGGCACGTCGGCGTGGATCGCGATCAGGCCGGGCGTCGGCTCGAGGAACTGCACCGTGCTGCCATCGTCGAGCTCCAGCGTGGCGACGATGCTGTCCGGTGCCTGAGCGGCGCGCTGGCCCTGGGCAAGGCTGTCCGTGGCGATGGCGGAGGACAGGAGGGCGGAAGCAAGCGCGATCTTCTTGAACTGGTGAAGCGACATGTTGGCGTCCTTTGCGGTTGGCGCCGGAACGGGCCGCCCCTGAGGTCAAGGTCGCTCCTTCGGCGCCAGTGTCGGCGCCGGGCCGGGAACCTCGGCTGAGGGCGAAATCGTCCGCGGCGTGGCTGACGATGCAGTGAGCGTTGGGCCTGATGCACTATCGTCGGCGTGCAACACGCAGACAAAGTACATCTTACCTTTGCAACTGAGGTCGTCGCGCGAAGCTTGAACTTATCATCAGCCACGAGATCATGTCGTTCCACATTGACGTTACGCGGGCTCTGTCTGATCTCGATCTGATGATGCTAAGAACTATCGCTCATCTTTTTCGCGGGATCTGTGATTGCGATCACTCGATGCCACGGGCGCGCGGAAGCCACTTCGGACTGCCAAGGACGGCGCCACAGCGCCGGCAACCGCCTGGGCAGGATCGTGCGCAAGCCCGGCCCTAGCGGGCGAATGCCATCCGCTTGAACCCGGCCAGCTCGCTATAGTGGATCAGGAACACGTTGTTGGTCGCCGCCAGCGCCCGTGCCGCGCGGGTATAGCCCTGGTTCGACACCACGCAGGCGGCGTGCGCCTGGTAGTGCTGCCGCGCGGCGGCGACTTCCTGGACCGCCTTGTTGCCGATCGGCGCCGAGTGGTACTTGCACTGGAACACCACCGCCTTGCCCTTGTGTTCGGCGATGATGTCCGCCCCCTGGTCGCCGCTGGCCCCGGTGACGCGCGCCCGCCAGTCCTGCTTGCGCAGCTCCTCCATGCAGAACTGCTCGAAATCGCGCCCCGACAGCTTGCGCCCGGGTTTCAGCGAGCCCAGCGCCTTGGTCCGCTTCTGCCGCGCCGCCTCGTCCAGCAGCGCGATGGCGAAGCTGCGGAACTCCGCGGCGAAGAAGGCCTGCTGCCTGGCCGGC
>NZ_WUJP01000812.1 GCF_009806515.1 Geminicoccus flavidas
GCCGCCAGCCCACCGCTTGCCATGCCTTTGGCCAACCAGACCCTCGGAGCAGCTCCTCGCAGGGTGGGTATCAGAAGGTGCTGGTAACCTTGGACAAGGTGCGCGGCCGGTCCGGGTCGCGGCCGCGTGCCTGGGCGGCGCGGGCGATGGCCGGGTAGGCCAGTTGCAGCGCAGCCAAGGGTGCGTTGACCGGATCGATCGGCGGGAGGATCCAGTCGTCGTCCGGGCGGGTGCCGAGCGTCAGGATGTCGGCACCCTGCTGGGCCAGCTCGGCCGACGCCGCCCGGACATCCGGCTCGCCCAAGTCGGGCAGGGCGATGGCCAGCACCAGGAAGCCCGGGCCCACCACCTCGCGCGGGCCATGACGCACCTCGGCGGCCGATAGCGCCTCGGCGAACAGCCCGCAGGTCTCCTTCAGCTTCAGGGCGATCTCCAGGGCAGCGGCGAGCCCGGCACCACGGCCGAGCACGAAAGCGTTGCGCGCCCGGGCCAGCTTCTCGATCGGCAGGTGGTCCGCCCTGCCCGCCGCTCCGGCCAGATCGTCCGGCAGGCGCGCCAGGGCGGAATGCAGTGCCGGCTGGCCGGCCAGGGCGGCAGTCAGCGCCTGCACCGCAGCCATGGAGCAGATCACCGACTTGGTCGCCGCGACGCTCTCCTCCGGGCCTGCCTGCTGGTCGAGCACCAACCGGGCCGCCTGGGCCAGGGGCGAGGCCGGATCGTTCACCAGCGCCACGGTGCAGGCGCCGGCCCGTCCTGCCCAGCCCGTGACCTCGACCACGTCGGCACCCCGGCCGGACTGGGAAACCGCCAGCAGCAGCGCGTCCTGCACCCGCAGCGGTGCCGCTTCCCTGGTGATCAGGGACGGAGGCAGCGACATGCAGGGCAGCCCCAACCAGCGGGCGAAGCTCCAGGCGGCGAAGGTGCAGACATGATCGGAGCTGCCGCGGCCCACCGTCACCGCGAGGACGGGCGGAGATTCTGCCAATGCCGCCGCGACGGCCGCAATGGCACCCGCCTCGTCCCGGACCAGCCGGGCGACCCGGTCGGGGGCGCTGGCCGCCTCCGCTGCCATCAGGGTGCCGTCGGCCATGCCATGTCCTCCCGGTTCAGAGGCTCCGGTTGCGCCCGCGCCAGACGGCGGCCAGCCGGTCGTTGTGCGCATCCGAGCCTGGCAGTGCCGATGCGTGCCAGACCGGCGGTGCCACGCCCTGCTCCTGCAGCAGCACGGCCAGCCGCACCGCCAGAAGCTGCAGGATCATCGCCCCGCCAACGCTCGAGAAGGCACCGACGCGTAGATCGTCGCCCAGTGCCACCACCGCGTCACCTTCCGGCGCGCCATTGTCCAGCACGTAGTCGGCCAGAGCGAACAGGGACGCCCGCTCCGGCCGCGTCGCCGCGCAGGCCGGCGAGCCCAGCGCCACCACCACCAGCCCGCGCGATTTTGCCAGCCGCGCCACCTCCACCGTGAGCGGCGTCGTCCCGCTCGACGAGATCGCGATCAGCACGTCGCCTTCACGCCAGTCGTGCCGCTCGACCAGCGCCGGCGCCAGCGCCGCCTGCCGCTCCAGCACCGTCTCCATGGCGGCTCCCTCGGCAAACGCCAGGACCGGTGACGCCATCGGCACGAAGCAGGCCGGCGTGCCGGCACGATGGTGCAGCTCCAGGGCGAGGCACTGGCCATGCCCGGTACCCATCAGCCAGACAGTACGGTCGCGCAGGACCGCCTGCAGACAGGCCTGGCCCACCGCCTCCAGCTCCGCCCGCCCCGGCCCCGCCAGCCGCGCCGCATGCGCGGCCACATGGCGGAGATAGTCGTCGATCGCATCGCTCATGCCCGATGGCCTACCAGGATCCGGCCGTCCCGTCACCGCCGGCTGCGAAACAGAGCGTGTCATGGAACAGCAGGCAGCCCGGACCGTGAGGCAGGTCGGATGAACCATGGCATTATCGCCACCCGACCGACAGGAGCGGGCGCTGGCCGTGCCCCATCTGCCGCTGCTGCCCGCGAATGCCGGGCAGCAGCGGACGCGACCTGTGTCGGTGACGGGTTGCGACGGACGACACCGGCCTGTCATCGATGCGGAGCATCGAATCACGGCGCGAGGTCAGCAGCGCTGCAAGGACACGGAGCCTGCGAGCAGGCATCGCGCTGGCTGGCAGGGGGCGTGTCCGACCTCATGGCGTGGGACCTGCGCGCCGTGCTGTGGCTGGCCGGGGGAAAGTGCCACCAAACGAGGGCCGCGGCACTCGACAGCCATATCGCGTCGCTCCACATCCAAGAGCGGCGGCCCAACAGGCGATGACGGCGCCAACCGGCAGTAGCACTCCAAGCTGCATGCTGCAGTCGACACCCTCGGCCATCTGCTGGCGCGGCATCCCGGCCTATGCGCAGGACCCGCCTAGGTCCGCAACGGCCATACCGGCGAAGCCTGCCCGCGGCCACCCAAGCACACGACACCCGCTTCAAGGTCGTCAGCCGCCCGCGTCCCCGGCACGGCTTCGCGCTCCTTCCGCGCAGAGGCGTTGTCGAGCCGAGATTCATGTAGCCCTCGCGATTTCGCCGTCCCACCCACGATTTAGCAACCTCGATGGACGTTGCAGGTCCGCAGTTGGCCGTCGTCATCCTCTTACTCGTCAGGACTACAACTCTCTTCACCTCGATCCGTAACACGCTCTAGCGAAGCCGCATCATCCGGGACGGGCTGGCGCGACAGGCTCCCAGCACGGTGCCCCCATCAGTCGTGCGCTGGCGCTCACCGCTGCGTTCCGTTTCCGTCGGATCGTGCCTGGGCCGCGGCTGGCGCCGGGGCCGGCAACAGCAGGATCGAGATCCGCCGGTTGCCGGGGTCGTCCGGGCGCTCCGGCAGACGCGGCTCGGTGTCCGCCTTGCCGATGACCTCGGCGATCCTCGCAGACGGGAGGCCCAGCGCCACCAGGGCCTGCCGGGTAGCATTGGCGCGGTCGGAGGACAGAAGCCAGTTGTCGCTGCCGGACCCGCTGGTGAACGGGCGGGAATCGGTATGGCCGCGGATCGACAGCCGGTCGCCACTGCTCGCGATGGCAGCGGCCACCAGTTCCAGGAGCCGCCGTGCCTCCGGGGAGAGCTGGTTGCTGCCCGAGGCGAACATCGCGCTGCCTTCCCGATCGAGCAGTTCGATGCGCAAGCCTTCCGGCGTGCGCGTTACCTCCAGCTGCTCGCGCAGCCCGCCCAGATCCGAGCGCTCCGCCAGCGCCTGGCGCAGGCGGGCCTCGACCTGCGCGACCGACGGCACCGCATCCTCCTCCGCCCGTTCGACCCGCATATTGTCGAGCACGGCCTCGCCCACCGGCGCGAAGGCCGCCACCAACTCTTCCGCCAGCTCGCTCTCAGCCGCTTCGCCCCGTGGTGCCAGGGGCGCCGTGTCGAACGGCGAGGCCGGGGGCGCCTCGATGAAGCTCGGCTCCATGACGCTGGTGCCGCGGAGGATGCCGGGGTCGCCGCCGGGCGGCAGCCGGCTGAGCGAGCTGGGATCGGTGAAGTACTCGGCCAGCCCCTCGAGCTTCGCTTGGCTGGTCGTGCCCAGCAGCCACATGAGCAGGAAGAAGGCCATCATCGCGGTGACGAAGTCCGCATAGGCGACCTTCCAGGCACCGCCATGGTGGGCGCCATGGCCGCCCTCGATCACCCTGCGGACGACAACCCGCCCCTCGCGCTTGCCGGCCATAGATGCTCAGGCCATCAGCGGATCGGCCGGGAGCTGCTGCAGCAGCTCGTCTACGGCGTGGAAGTTCGGCTGGAGATGGGTCGGTACGCTGCCGCGGGCGAGCTCGATCGCCACCGGCGCCGAATGGCCCTGCAGGTAGGCCACCAGGCAGTCGCGGATGATCGCGTAGAACTGGCCATCCTCCTCGAAGGTCTGCGCCATGCGCGACGCCATCGGCGCGAACATCCCGTAGGACAGGAAGATGCCGAGGAAGGTACCGACCAGCGCACCGCCGATCATCTTGCCCAGGATGTCGACCGGCTGGTCGATCGCCCCCATCGTCTTCACGATGCCTAGCACGGCGGCCACGATGCCCAGCGCCGGGAAGGCGTCGGCCATGGTCTGCAGCGCCCCGGAGTTCGTCAGCTGCTCGGTGTGATGCTTCTTCAGCTGCCGGTTCATGCTGTCCTCGACCTGCATCGGGTCGTCCAGGCTCATCGTCATCATCCGAACGGTGTCGGCGATGAAGTCGCAGGCGAAATGGTCGTGCTGGATCTTGGGATAGCGGCCGAACAGGGCGCTCTCATGCGGATTGTCGACATGCGGTTCCAGCGCCAGCACGCCCTTGGTCTTGAGCAGCTTGACGATGGTGAACATCAGGCAGAGCAGGTCGCGATAGTCGTCCTTCTTCCATTTCGGCCCGGAGAACACCCGCTTCAGGTCACGCAGCGTACCCTTGACGACCGGCGAGCCGTTCGCGAGCAGGAAGGTGCCGGCCCCGCCGCCGCCGATCATCATCAGCTCGAACGGCGCCGCCTTGATGATCAGGCCGAACTTGCCGCCGGCCAGCGCATAGCCGCCGAAGATCATCACGAAGACCAGGACGAGGCCGATGATGGCGAACATGCGCGAACGATGCCTCCGCTGGAACTGCCGGAGGCACCATACGCCCTGGTCTCTTTCGCAAAGGTTAACGGCCCGGCTGTTCGGAACCGCGCTAGTCCCCGGACTTGTGCGTCTCGCGCAGGAGGCGCTGGCGGTCGCGCTGCCAGTCGCGCTCCTTCTCACTGGCACGCTTGTCGACCAGCTTCTTGCCGCGCGCCAGGCCCAGCTCGACCTTCGCCCAGCCGCGCTCGTTGAAGTAGATCGAGAGCGGCACCACGGTCAGGCCCTTGCGCTGGACAGCGCCCTTCAGGCTCTCGATCTGCCGGCGCCGCATCAGGAGCTTCCGCGGCCGGCGCGTCTCGTGGTTGAACTGGTTGCCGCCGTGGAACTCGGGGATATAGGCGTTGAATAGCCACAGATCGCCCTGCATCTCCCCGGCATGGGCGTCGCCAATGGTGGAGCGGCCTTCGCGCAGCGACTTCACCTCGGTCCCGCTCAGGACCAGGCCCGCCTCGTAGCGCTCGTCGATGAAGTACTCGTGCAGGGCCTTGCGGTTCTGCGCGACGACCTTGCGGCCTTCCAGCTTCTTGGCCAACGCAATCTTCTCTAGTTGATGAGGCCGACCACGCGCAGGGCCGCGTCGATCCGCTCCTTCGAGCCAGGCTGCGGCTCAACCAGCGGCAGACGCAGCTCGCCCGAGCAGCGGCCGAGCCTGGCCAGGGCATGCTTGGTCGGCGCCGGGCTGCTTTCGCAGAACAGCGCCTCGTGCAGCGGCAGGAGCCGCCGGTGGATCCGCAGCGCCTCGTCGGCCCGACCGGCCGCGAACGCATCGTGCAGCTCGGCGCACAGCTTGGGCGCCACGTTCGCCGTCACCGAGATGCAGCCATGGCCGCCATGGGCGAGGAACGCCACGATGTTGGCGTCCTCGCCGGACAGCTGGAGGAAGTCGCTGCCGCAGGTGGCCTCGGTGAGCAGCGGGCGGGCGATGTCGTTGGACGCGTCCTTCACCCCGATGATCCGCGGCAGCTCCGCCAGCCGGCCCATGGTTTCCGGGGTCATGTCGATCACGCTGCGGCCGGGGATGTTGTAGATGATGATCGGGATGTCGGTCGCGTCGTGGATCGCCCGGTAGTGGGCGAACAGGCCGGCCTGGGTCGGCTTGTTGTAGTAGGGCGTGACCACCAGCGCCGCATCGGCGCCCGCCCGCTGGGCATGGCGGGTGAGGCTGATCGCCTCGGCGGTGGAGTTCGAGCCGGCGCCGGCGATGACCGGACACCGCCCAGCCACCACCTCGATGCACAGCTCCACGACCCGTTCATGCTCGTCATGGCTGAGCGTCGGGCTCTCGCCGGTGGTGCCGACCGGGACGAAGCCGTGCGTGCCCGAATCGATGTGCCATTCGATGAGGTCGCGCAGCGCCTTCTCGTCGACGGCGCCGTCACGGAACGGCGTCACTAGCGCGACGATGGAGCCACGAAACATCATTCTCAACCTTTTGGCAGTTTGGCTTGGAGCAGTGTCCTAGTTGCACGATAGTCTTTCCCTGCTACCCCCGGCAAGCCGGGGCGAGACCTGCGCCGGAACGATCGACGATGTGCCTGTCCCAGCCGACTGCCTCGACCGCCCTTCGGCCAGCAGCGGCCCGTCGCCCGACACCGCCCCGCCGCATTGCGGGGCTGCTGCTGGCGGGGCTGGCCCTGGCGGCGGCCTTGCCGGCGCAGGCCGCCGTCTCGGTGGCGGACGTGCTGCGCGCGGTGGAAGCCGGCCACTTCGCCTGGGCGCGGGCCAAGGCCGAGGAGGCCGGCGGCGCGCTGCTGGAAGAGTATGTGGACTGGCGCGAGCTGCGCGATGCCACGCCCGTGCCGGGCTTCAAGCGCTTCCGGAGCTTCCTGGCGACGGAGGCGGACTGGCCGGCCCTGCCCCGCGTCCGGGCCCGGGCGGAGGATGCGCTGGACGGCAGCGTGGATGACGCGACTGTACTGGCATTCTTCGCCGATCACGAGCCGGTGACCCGCCAGGGCCGCACCCGGCTGGCGATCGCCCTGCTCGGCACGGACGAGGAGGCCGCCGCTGCCGTGGCGGGCAAAGCCTGGGTGGAGGGACGGTTCAGCGCTGCCGAGGAGCGCTACTTCCTCGCCAGGCTCGGCCGCCTGCTCACCAGGGACCAGGACCGCCTGCGGCTGGATAATCTGCTGGCCGCCGGGGCATGGGAGGAGGCACGCCGGCAGGCCAGGCGCCTGGACCAGGGGCGGCAGCGCCTGACCGAGGCGCGGATCCTGCTCCAGTCGGGGGCCAGCGGCATCGACCGAGCGGTGGCCAGGGTGCCGGACGCCCTTAAGGCTGATCCCGGCCTCAGCCTCGACCGGATCGAGCGGGCCCGCAAGGATGGGCGGGACGCACGCGCCCGCGAGCTCCTGCTGCTGCTGACCCGGGATGCGGAAAGCCAGCCGGCGGCCTGGTGGCGCGAGCGGCACATCCAGATCCGCGACCGGATCGATGTCGGCGCGTTCAAGGAGGCCTACCGACTGGCGGCAACCCATCGGCAGCCCAAGGACCATCCCAGCTATGCCGACGCCGAGTGGCTGGCTGGCTGGCTGGCCTTGAGCTTCCTGGACCGGCCCAAGGACGCAGCAGCCCATTTCAGCGCGATGGCCGCCGAGGTGTCGTCGCCCATCAGCGTCGCCCGGGGCAGGTACTGGGCCGGCCGGGCGCAGGCCGCGAGGGGAGCCACGGAGGCGGCGGATGCGAGCTGGCGCTCCGCGGCGGCGTACGGGACGACCTTCTATGGCCAGCTCGCCTGGCTGGAAAGCGGCAGGCCACTGCAATTGCCGGAGCTGGGCTTTCCCGAGCCGGACAAGTCGGAGAGTGCCGCGTTCCAGGAACTGCGGCTGGTCCGCCTGGCACGGCTCCTGTGTGCCAATGGCGGCGACGTGCAGGCCGGCGCGATCCTGAGCCACCTGGCCAACCAAGCACTGGACGAGCCCGTGGTGCTGGGCCAGGTGGCCAGCCTCGCCACGGACTGCCACCGGCTGGACACAGTGGTGCAGACCGCGCGGCTGGCCCAGCGCGGCGGCAGTCTGAACGCTGCGGCCGCCTTCCCTGCCCCGCCCTACGTGGCGCTGGCCGAAGGCTCGGCGGTCGATCCGGCGCTGCTCACCGCGATCGCCCGCCAGGAAAGCCAGTTCTACCCGCGGGCGCAGAGCCCGGCAGGCGCGTTGGGCCTGCTCCAGCTCATGCCCGGCACGGCCAAAGCGATGGCCCGCAAGCAGGGCATGCCCTACGCCGACGTGCGGCTCCTGACCGACCCCGGCTACAACGTCACTCTCGGCCGGACCTATCTGGAGGAGCAGCTTGGCCGGTGGGGCGAGCCGGCCATGGCGATCGCCGCCTACAATGCGGGTCCCAAGCGGGTGGACAACTGGATCGCCCGCTATGGCGACCCGCGCGGCAAGGGGCTGCACCGGCTGGTCGACTGGATGGAACTCATTCCGTTCACCGAGACCCGGAACTATGTTCAGCGCGTCCTGGAGGGGCGCAACGTGTACCGGCTCCGCTTCGGCTGGAATGCGGAGGTGGCGGGTCATCCGTTCGCGCCCGGCCACGGCAACCCCTCCTGATCGGCTCGTCCTGACCGGCGGCACTCCCGCCCCGGTCGCGGCGGCCGGACCGCCAGCGCCCGGAGATGCTCGTGCCGCTCGAAGACGACCTGCCGCTCTCGATCGACCAGATCCAGGCGGCTTCTGCCCGCCTGGACGGGCTGGCCGTCCGCACCCCGCTCCTGGAAAGCCCGCTGCTGAACGCTCGGCTCGGCGGGCGCCTGCTGGTCAAGGCGGAATGCCTACAGCGCACCGGCAGCTTCAAGTTCCGTGGCGCCTACAACGCCGTCAGCTCAGCCGGCGGGCGGCCGG
>NZ_WUJP01000821.1 GCF_009806515.1 Geminicoccus flavidas
CACCACGCTGCGGGCTGCCAAGCGGTTGAGCAGCGGCTCGACATAAGGGTCGTCGAACCGGTCCAGCCAGCTCCGGCCGAGCCGGGTGAGCAGCCGGTCCTGGGCCTGCTTGGGCCCGGCCAGCACCTCGCAGTTCTGCAGGTAGAGCTCCTCGCGGCCGTCGCGGTCGATGTCGGCGCCGGCGACCGCGAGCGTTGCGGCGCCGGCATCGGCCAGGATCGGGTCGGCCTCGTCGAGCAGCCGGCCATCCCGGAAGCGGTAGAGACGGTTCGGCCCGTTCATGCCGGCCAGCAGCAGCGCCGGCCCGCATCTCGGGTCGATATGGACGGCTGCCAGGCCGCCATGAGCTTCCGGTCGACAAGGACTGACGAAGCTGCGGCAATCGCGAAACATGTGCCCACACCCTGCCTGACCGGTTTCTTTACTGATAGTTGAATATGCCAGGGAGTGGAAGCGCGTTGTTCGTATGGCCGCGGTGAGCGTCTTACAGACTACCGGGACCATTAACTTAGGTGAATCATGGAAATGGCCGTCCAGGCACTGGCGAATGCAGAATATTCTCGCCAACATGGCGCTACTTCGCAACTTCCCGGGACTGTACAGTAGCGTACCGGTTGCAGCCTACCATTCGCCGGCCTGCGCGCGGCAGCGACAGATGCCATGCGGGAGGACTGGCCGCAGGCCGGCGGACGTCCGATCGCGGGTCGTAGGAACGGACAGCGGTGGCCGGACGGTCAGGCGGGCGCCCCGCCCTCCGCCTTGCGGCGGGCCACGAACTCACCGAGCTCCTCCGCGATGCCGGGATCCAGAGGCGGCGGCTCAAAACCGGCCAGGAGTTCGGCCACCAGCTTCTCGCAGCGGTCATAGGCGGTGGGCTCGCCCGCCTCGGCCCACTGCCTGCTGTTGCGCCAGTCCGAGACGATCGGCGGGTAGAATGCAGTTTCGTAGCGGGCCAGCGTATGGGCGCTGCCGAAGAAATGGCCACCCGGCCCGACCTCGCGGATCGCGTCCAGCCCGATCGTGTCCTCGTCCACCCGGATCGGCTGCACCGTCTCAGCCAGCATCTGGATCAGCTCGGCATCCAGGATCATCTTCTCGAAGCTCGCGACCAGCCCACCTTCCATCCAGCCCGCCGCATGCATGACGATGTTGGCGTGGCTCATCACCGCGGCCTGGAGCGACATCATCGATTCGTACGCCGCCTGGGCATCCAGCGTGTTGGCAGCGTTCGCATTCGACGAGCGGTAAGGCAGCCGGTAGCGGCGCGCGAGCTGCCCGCCGGCGAGCGTCGCCTGCACGTACTCGGGCGTGCCGAAGGCCGGCGCCCCCGACTTCATGTCGACATTGCTGGTGAACCCGCCATAGGCGCAGGGTGCGCCTGGCCTGACCATCTGCGCGAACGCGATCCCCGCCAGCGCCTCGGCGTTCTGCAGCGTCAAAGCACCCGCCACGGTGGCGGGTGCCATGGCCCCAGCGAGCGTGAACGGGGTCAGCACCACGAGCTGCCCGACCCCGGCCATCGCCATGATCCCCTCCAGCATCGGCCCGTCCAGGCGGAGCGGCGAGTTGGAGTTGACGATGGTGAACAGGGACGGCTCGCGCAGCAATTGCTCCCGGCTGATCCCGCGGACGATCCGGGCGATCTCGATCCCGTCGCTGATCCGGGCATGGCCCAGTGCATAGGCATGAAAAGCCTTGTCCGACAGGGTCGCGAACGCGGCCAGGCAGTCCAGGTGACGGGTGGCAGGCGGCAGGTCGATCGGCTCCACCGGATAGCCGCCAAACAAATGGATGCAGTTCAGCGCCTGACCTAGGCGGACGAAGTTCAAAAAATCGGCATGACAGCCCGGCCGCCGGCCGCCTCGGCGATCATGGGCATTGGGCGTGGACGCCACGGTCGCGAAGTTGATCGTGTTCCCGCCGATCCTGAGGTCGTGGGCGGGGTTGCGCGCGTGCAGCGTGACCTCCGCCGGCGCCTGGGCGATCCGTTCCAGTACCAGGCCGCGGTCGAGGCGTACCAGGGGCGAGCCCGACACCGGCTCGGCACCCGCCGCCTTCAGGATCGCGCGCGCCTCCTCATGGAGGAACTCGATGCCGATCTCCTCCAGCACGCGCAAGGAGGCGTGGTGGATCTGCTCGATCTGGTCGGCCGAGAGCGGCTCGACCGGTGCCAGGCGATTGGCCACCCGGCGCCAGGGGCGCTGTGCCGGACCTGCGCCCGCATCCCGCCGCGTCCGCCGCCGGTCCCGTCCCGTCTCGCGCATCCCGCCCCCGCACCGTCCCTGTGCCGCTAGGCACGACGCTAGATCAGGCGAGGGCCCGGCGCATGCCGTACATCGCCAAGGCGATCGCTGCGAGCGACAGGAGCAGCGAGGCCGCCACATACAGGAGCGCCAGGTCGTGCCGGTCGCGCTCCCACAAGATCATCACGTCCAGCGAGAAGGCGCTGAACGTGGTGAAGCCGCCGAGCACGCCGGTGGTCAGGAACAGGCGCGCTTCCTGGGGCAGTTGCCAGCGCAGCGCGGCACCTATGACGATCACGCCCATCAGAGCGCTGCCCAGCACATTGACGATGAGCGTGCCGAACGGGAAGCCCAGGCCCAGCAGCCGGCCGGCACCGAGATTGACCAGGTGACGCGCGGCCGCCCCAAGCCCGCCGCCCAGGAACACCAGCAGGAGGCTGCGACTCATCGCCTAGCCTCGTCCGGCAGCGCGTCCGCCGTCCTTTCCTCCTCCTCCGGCCCGTCGAAGCCCTTGGCCCGGCTCACATAAATCAGGACCATGAACAGGACGGTCATCAGCAGCGCCAGGCTGCCGCCGAGCGCCAGCGCGATCTGCCCGTGCATCTCGATGACGACGCCGTCCAGCTGCTGCCAGAGCCGCCACGAGCCCCAGGCTGCAACGCCCAGCAGCGACAGGAGGGCCGCGATCACGATCCATCCTGGCATGCTCAGCGGCCCAGCATCGGCAGGTCCAGCCCTTGCTCTCGCGCGCAGTCGATCGCGATCTCGTAGCCGGCATCGGCATGGCGCATCACGCCGGTGGCCGGGTCGTTGGTCAGCACTCGCTCCAGGCGCCGGGCGGCCTCGGCCGTGCCGTCGGCCACCACCACCATGCCGGCATGCTGGGAGAAGCCGATCCCGACCCCGCCGCCATGGTGCAGACTAACCCAGGTGGCGCCCGACGCGGTGTTAAGCAGGGCGTTGAGCAGCGGCCAGTCCGCCACCGCGTCCGAACCGTCCTGCATGGCCTCGGTCTCGCGGTTGGGCGAGGCGACGGAGCCGGAATCTAGGTGGTCGCGGCCGATCACGATCGGCGCCTTGACCTCGCCTTTTGCCACCATCTCGTTCAGCGCCAAGCCGATCCGGGCGCGCTGGCCAAGGCCCAGCCAGCAGATCCGAGCCGGCAGCCCCTGGAAGGCGATCCGCTCCTTGGCCATGTCCAGCCAATGGTGGAGGTGGCGGTCGTCCGGGATAAGCTCCTTGACCCGCTGGTCGGTACGGAAGATGTCCTCCGGATCGCCGGACAGGGCCGCCCAGCGGAACGGCCCGATGCCGCGGCAAAACAAAGGCCGGATATAGGCCGGCACGAAGCCCGGGAAGTCGAAGGCGTTGTCCACCCCCGCCTCCATGGCGAACTGGCGGATGTTGTTGCCGTAGTCGAGGGTTGCCACGCCTGCGGCATGGAAGGCCAGCATCGCCCGGACATGGCGCGCCATCGTCTCCAGCGCCGCCTCGCGCACCGCCTCCGGATTGCTTTCCTGCCGCTCCTCCCACTCCTCCACGGACCATCCGGCCGGCAGGTAGCCATGCACCGGGTCGTGAGCGGAGGTCTGGTCGGTCACGATGTCCGGCAGGATGCCGCGATGGGCCAGTTCCTCGAACACGGTCGCGGCATTGCCGAGCAGGCCGATCGAGACCGGGCTCCTGTCCCGGTTGGCCTGCTCGATCCGCTCGAGCGCGTCGTCCAGGTCGAGCGCCATCAGGTCGAGATAGCGGGTCTGGATGCGCCGCTCGATCCGGGACGCCCGGCATTCCACCGCCAGCATCGAGGCCCCTGCCATGGTCGCGGCCAAGGGCTGGGCACCGCCCATCCCGCCCAGGCCGCCGGTTAGGATCCAGCGGCCCCTGAGGTCGCCATCGTAATGGCGCCGTCCGCACTCGACGAAGGTCTCATACGTGCCCTGCACGATCCCCTGGGTGCCGATATAGATCCAGGAGCCGGCGGTCATCTGGCCGTACATCATCAGGCCCAGCCGATCGAGTTCGTGGAAATGCTCCCAGGTGGCATAGCGGCCGACCAGGTTGGAGTTCGCGATCAGGACGCGCGGCGCATCGGCATGGGTCCGGAACACGCCCACCGGCTTGCCCGACTGCACTAGCAGAGTCTGGTCATCCTCCAGCCGCTTCAGCGTGGCGACGATCGCATCGAAACACTGCCAGTCGCGCGCCGCTCGGCCGATCCCGCCATAGACCACCAACTCCTCGGGCTTCTCGGCGACCTCGGCATCCAGATTGTTCATGAGCATGCGCATCGCCGCCTCGGCCTGCCAGTTCCGGCAGGTCAGCTCCGGCCCGCGGGGCGCGCGGATGCGGCGCGAATTGTCCCGGCGGCTCTCGGACATGGCAGTTGCTCCTTGGTCGGACGGTCCACCGGAAGCTAGGACGAAGCTCAGGCCAGAGCCAGGGGAGTGCCAGCGATGACCAGGACGGTGCAGGTGACCGATGTGCTCGAGACGGTCCTTCCTGCGCGGGGGCGAATCGTGGATGTCGGCTGCGCCGATGGCGGGCTGGTGCGCTGGCTCGGTCGAAACGGCTTCGACGCCCAGGGCGTCGATCCGCAGGCAGAGGGTCCAGGGCTGCTGCGGGGCGTCGCGGAAGCCCTGCCGATGGCGAGCGGATCGGTCGACGCCGTGCTGTTCGTCAACAGCCTGCACCACGTCCCGGTACGTAGGATGGACCAGGCTTTGGGCGAGGCCGCCCGGGTACTGCGGCCGGGTGGCCGGCTGGTGGTGGTGGAACCGCTGCCGGAAGGCGAATGGTTCGAGATCCTACGCCCGGTGGAGGACGAGACGGAGATCCGCGACGCGGCGGCCGCGGCGCTGGCGCGTGCCGAAGTCGTAGGGTTCGTTCAGCAAGACCAACGCTTCTTCGAGATCGAGCGGCGGGCGAAGGATGTGCCCTCCATCCTCCAAGGTTTCGTCGCAGTCGATCCGGAACGGGCGGCGGTGGTGGAGCGGGCGAAAGACGCGGTCGAGGCGGCCTTCACCCGGCATGGCCGGCCGGTCGAGGACGGACGAGCGTTCCGCCAGCCGATGCGGGCGGACGTGCTGGACCTGCCTGAAGACGCACCGATCGTCCGCTTTGCCCGGGACGATGCGGAAGTGGCGGCGGCGCTCAACGTGCGGCGTGCGGTATTCTGCGACGAGCAGGGCGTTTCCCTGGCCGAGGAGATCGACGGCCTGGACGAGCAGTGCCAGCACCTGGTGGCGACGATAGCTGGCGGGGTGGTGGGGACGGCACGGCTGCGTGCCTATGGCACGGACGGCGCGGTCGGGAAGATCGAGCGGGTAGCACTGTTGAAGGAGGCGCGCGGCTTGGGGCTGGGCCAGCGGCTCGTGCGCTTCGCGGCCCAGGTGCTGACAGTGCAGGGGCATGCTATCCTGCTCCTGAACGCGCAGACCAATGCGCAAGACTTCTACGAACGCCTGGGCTTCCGGGCGCAAGGCGCGCCCTTCGACGATGCAGGCATCCCGCATGTCGCCATGTGGCGGACAGAAGGCGCCGGTGCATGATGACATGACCGCGCAATCGAATGACGATGGTCGGAACCAGCCATCGCGCCCAAGCTGGCGCTGCACGCGGACTGCCAGGAAAGAGCGTTCCTTCGATGACTCTCACGCTGTTTTCCTACCCCCAGCTGTTCGGGCTGTCGGACAACAACCCCTACGGCCTGAAGGTCGCGACCTTCATGCAGATTTGCGCGATCCCGTTCCGGCACGCGCACATCATCGATACGAGCGCGGCACCACGGGGCCAGCTGCCCTATCTGGACGATGACGGGCAGGCGATCGGTGACAGTGATGCGATCATCGCGCACCTGACGGCGAAGCTCGACCTCGCGATCGACCGGGACCTGAGCCACTCCCAGCGCTGCACCGACCTCCTGGTCCGGCGCATGCTGGACGACCTCTACTGGGTGATGTCGTACTCCCGCTGGCGGGATGAGCGTTACTGGCCGCTCTTCCGCGATGCGCTGCTGACGACCCATGCCGAGCTGACGCCTGACCAGCTGGAGGCCGCCCGCCGCTACAACTTCCAGCGCTACCATTATCAGGGCATCGGCCGCTACGAGCCGGCCGATGCCTATGCGAGGGGCACGCGGGACCTGGAGGTGCTGGCGGCACTGCTGGGAGACGGGCCGTTCCTGTTCGGTGACCGCGTGCACGGCATCGATGCGGCGATCTATGGCTTCGTCGCCAACATCCATTTCTACGAGATCGACACGCCGCTGAAGGAAGCGGTCCTGGCCTCCCCGCAACTTGTGGCGCACTGCCAGCGCCTGCGCGAGCTGGCACAAGCGCGGGCCGTACCGCCACCGCCCTAGCCGGCGGCGCGGCGGCCAGCGTCACCCGTAGCGTCGGTGGAGTCCCGCCTCCGCCTTCGGGTAAGTGCGGGCTTGGCCAGCCAGGGCCCGCCGCTCGACCTGGGCCAGCAGGACCAGCCGGCACAAGGTGCGCTCCGGTGCCACCGGCTGCAACACCGCCGCGCAGGTCAGCCCCTCGCCCTGCAGCAGCACGAGGTTCGGGAAATGCCAGGTCGCACACCTCGCGGGCCCATCGCCAGCCTCGGCCAGGAGTGTGGCGGCCACCGCTTCCATTTGCCGGCGAGCGTGCGCCAGCAAGGCTGAGCCTCGCCCGCTGCCGGGTCCACGGCGATGAACAGGAGGCCGCTGCGCCCGGCCAGCGGCAGGACCGGCAGAAGCTCGGGCGGCTGGCCCAGCCGGTATGAGGGGACGGTCCAGGCTGTAGCCGCAGGAGGCGAAGCCGCAGCGGGTCTTCCTGCCGGTCTGGCACTGCAGCGGGATGAAGTGACAGCCGCCGTGCTGCGCCTTGTTGAGACGCGCCACGAGCCCGCCCTCCGCTGCACGTGGAGGCCATGGGCACCAGCCGTATACGGCGGCAGGTCACCTGCGTTCGGGATCTCCCCTGCCCTGCCCACACAGGCCAGACCCGCGGCCACAGCCGCCCGTCTTCCAGCACGGCCGAGCCGAAGATAGCCTCCGGCAGCCCGCCGCGGTAGCTAGCCGGGCCGAGGAAATCCGGCTCCATCAGGGGATCATGGCGTTCGGGTGGTGGCCGGCGCGGCCGCGCGGCTTGATCGCTTCCGACGGAGGCGGCGGCATGGGTCAGGCCCGGCCGGAGCTGCACCTCGACCGTCAATGGCAAGCACCCAAGCCACCAACGGGTGCAACAATCATGAGGCCTCGGTCGCGACGCGGCCTAACCCTCCGGCAGCGGATCAAGGAAAGGACGAACGCCTCAGTCGACAATCGTCCGGCCACCACTTGTGCCAGAGCGAGCGATTCTGCCCGCGACCGAAGCAGCCACCCTACTGGGCGCGCGGTGCCAGGCAGCATCCAGACCGCTGTTGCCAGCACAAGGTCACCGCGAGCGTCTGCAAGGCCCGAGGCGCACGGATGCCCGCCGCGGGCGGACCAGCACGCTCGAAAGCATCGCCATGTCCTCCAGCCATGCACCAAGGCAATCACCGACAAAGCTAGGAGCGCCCGCCTGCAGGACAGAGTACTGCACAGGTAGCGGCCAAGTCGGCCCTCCCCGCCGCACATACTGAAAGAGATACGTTTAACCGAACCTTCGGGCGGCCATTTTCATCGACCGCCAAGGCAGGCTGACAGAAGGATTCCTGTGGGACACTACCAGCCAGCTGCCAGCACCACGTCCCGGCAGTTGGTAGTTTCCCGGCGGCTTTTCCGAATCACTCAAGGACGGAATAGTACTGGCGGAAGTCCCTGCGCTGACCGCGGCTGAGATCGTGGAAAAATCCGGATCGCCGGGCTCGCCGGCCGGCCGATGCTCTGACCTCAATTCGTTACTGGCTTATCTTCACGCCAGCGATGCGCCAGTCCGGCATCGAGGTCGAACAGGTCGAGCACCCGGCCAACGGTATGATCGACCATCTCCTCGATCGACTTGGGCCGGGCATAGAAGGCCGGCACGGGCGGGGCGACGATGGCGCCCATCTCCGTGACCGCCAGGAGGTTGCGGCAATGGCCCAGATGCAGCGGCGTCTCGCGCGCCAGCAGCACCAGTCGGCGGCGCTCCTTGAGCACGACATCGGCCGCCCTGGTCAGGAGGTTGTCGGTCACGCCCGAGGCGATGGCGGCCACCGTCTTCATCGAGCAGGGCGCCACCACCATGCCGAGCGTCCGGTAGCTCCCGGACGCGATGCACGCACCCACGTCCGCCACCGGATGGACCCGGTCGGCCAGCGCCTCGATCGCGTCGATCGACCGGTCCAGCTCATAGGCAATGGTCAGCCGCGCCGCTTTGGTGAGGATCAGGTGGGTTTCGAGCTCCAGGCCGCGCGCCACCTCGAGCAGGCGAACGCCATAGACCGCACCGGATGCCCCGGTGATGCCCACGATCAGGCGGGGGCGTCCGCTCACGGCCGGGAACCCGCCGCTTCGGACGCGGCGCAGTTGCGGCACAGGCCGGCCAGCTCGACCGTGCGGCTCTCCACCCGAAAGCCGCTGGCCTGCGCGATGCCGGCCAGTGCGGTGTCCAGCTCGCCCGCGGCCAGCTCCGCCACCTCGCCGCAGCACCGGCACAGGAGGAAGGCGCTGCTGTGCGGCTCGTCGGGATGGGGACAGCCGATGAAGGCATTGAGCCGGTCGATGCGATGGACCAGCCCCTGCCCCACCAGGAAGTCGAGCGCCCGGTACACGGTGGGCGGCGCCACCCGGCCGCGTTCGGCAGACAGGGTTTCCAGGATGTCGTAGGCGCCGACCGGGCGGTGGCTGGCCCAGACTATCTCCAGGACGCGGCGGCGGATCGCCGTCAGCCGGCCGCCATTGCGGCTGCAGACGCGATCAGCGGTCGCCAGCGCATCGGCGATGCAGTGCTGGTGGTCGTGCTCGTGAGGGTGCGGGAGGCTGGCCATGTCCGGCCGAACATAGTGTCGCCGCCCCGTGATGTCAGGCATCCATCAGGAACGCAGCAGGCCTTGGCCCTCCAGGTAGGCCAGAATCGCCCGGGCGGCCTCGTCCGGTGCCGGCTGGACCAGGAGCTGGCCCTCGCCTGCGGTGAACGAAGTGGCCGCTGCCATGCGCGCCGCGGCACCGCCCCGGATCCGACGCACCGGCCGGGCCAGCGGGCGGGCCGGCTCGTTGCGCCAGGCGGTTGCCGCCACCGGCTCCAGGGCGGTGGCCGGCACGGTCTCGAGCCGCGCGCGCTGGGCGCGAGCATAGGCCCAGCCGGACGGCGGGGCTAACCTCCCCGCCGCCACCAGCACGGCCGGTGCGGGTGCCGCCAGCCGCCGGCGCCGGCCGCCGGGCAGCGCCTGCACCAGGGTGACACGCTCGGCCAGCTCCTCCACCCCCGCCACCTCCGGGATGCAGGCAGCTCCCATGGCCTCGGCCAGCGCATAGGGCAAAAGCCCGGTGCCGGCACCAAGCTCTGCCTTGGGACCTGCCAGCACAAGGGCCGGGCGCCGCAGGGCGAGCCAGGGGAGGATCACCGGCAGGGCGTCGGCCTGGGCGGACAGATTAAGGCGGACCAGGTCGAACTCAGCAAAGCCGGCATAGACGCGCAGCGCGTCGTCGGCCGGGCCGGCATGCAGACCGATCAGGCGGTGGCCGGACGCGCGCAGCGCCAGGCCCAGCGCCAGGGCGGCGGCATCCCCTGCTGCCGGACGCAGGCGCCCGGTCTCGGGATGGCAGCCGGCGGACAGGAGGGTCACGATCTCAGCCATGGCGCCGCCGCTCTAGGAGGGCTTCGAGTGCCGGCATCACCGCCTGGGCATCGGCGACGATCGCGAGGTCCGCCCGCTCGATCATCTTGGCATGGAGGTCGGTGTTGACCGCGACCACCCGCTGGCAGCGCTCGATGCCCTGCAGATGCTGCGGGGCCCCGCTGATGCCAAACGCGAGATAGGCCTTGGGCGCCACCAGCGTGCCGGACGCGCCGACCTGGCGGTCGCGCGGCAGCAGGCCGCGGTCGCAGACCTGGCGCGAGCCGCCGACCGTGGCGTTCAGCCGGGCCGCCAGCGTATGGAACGCCGGCCAGTCGGTCACCCCGTCGCCGGCGCTGACGATCAGGTCCGCCTCGGCGAGGGGTGCCCCGGTGAGGTCGACGGGAATTTCGCCCAGATCCTCGACGAGCCCCGCATCAGGTTCGACTGCCAGGGGTACCGGCCGCGCTTCGCGCAGGGCCGGCTCCGGGCGGTCGGCGAGCAGCACTTCGTGCAGGGTCATGATCGGCGGCGGGGGGCCCACCAGGTCGAGCCCGGCGCCGCGCGCGCGGACTTCCTCCGGCTCCAGCCGATGCACCGCGAACGCGGCGGCAAGCCCGGTGGCGGCCGCCAAGCGGCGGGCCAGATCGGCGCCGAGCAAGGGCGTCTCGGCGAACAGGACATGGGCTGGGGCCTGGTCGGCCAGCACCGCGCGGAGCACGGCCAGCCGGGCGATCGGGTCCCATCGGTCCGGCAGGTCTAGAGCGATGTGACGGTCCACGCCCAGCCGGCTCAGGTCGGGCCGGCCATGCAGGGTGAGCGCCAGAACCGCCCCCTCCAGCCGGTCGGCGAGATCGCGGGCAGCGGCCAGGAGGCCGAAATCGCTGCCTTCCAGCCGCCCGCCCGGCAGGTCGAGCACCGCCAGGATCAGGCAGGCCGGCCGCTCCACGACGATCGGTTGCTCCGCCCCCGGCGTGGCCAGAGAAGGCAAATGGGCCAGCAGCTCGCCGCCATGCGGATCCAGCCGCATACGACCGGCCGGACCCGGCACGGCGGCCATGCGCAGCACGTGCGGGTTGCGGCGCGGCCGAACCGGCGCTGCCGGCACCGCACCGCCCAGAATGCGGCGCGCCCGGCCGCTGGGGCCGACCCGGGTCGCCCGCTCCCGCTCGGCATGCGGATCGCGGCGCGGGCGGGCGCTCATGCCGCCACCCGCTCGGCCGGAACGGCGAGCCGCGCCAGCACCAGCTCGGCGACCTCGGTGACCGCGGGATAGTCGCCGGTGACGCCGTCCAGCATCACCGCGCAGTTCGGGCAGGCCACCACCACGGTTCCGGCCCTGGTCGCCTTTGCATCGGCCATGCGCATGTCCGGGATCCGCCGCGGCCCGGGAATGTCGGTGAGCGGCGCCCCGCCCCCGCCGCCGCAGCAGCGAGCCGTCCTGCCGTGCCGGGCCATCTCGACCCGCCCCGGGCCAAGCAGGTCGAGCAGGCGGCGCGGTGCCTCGAACTCGCCGTTCCAGCGGCCGAGATAGCAGGGATCGTGATAGGTGAGCGCCGCCTGCCCCTCGCCCGGCTGGAACTTGAGGCGGCCCTCCTCGGCCAGTTCCAGCAGCACGGCCGTGTGGTGGACCACCTCGTAATGGCCGCCCATGGCCGGATAGTCGTTGCGCAGGCTGTTCAGCACATGCGGATCGGTGGTGACGATCCGCCGGAAGCGGTAGCGGGCGAGTGTCGCGATGTTGGCCTCTGCCAGGCGCTGGAACTGCGCCTCGTCGCCCAGGCGCCGGGCGAGATCGCCCGTATCCAGCTCCTCCTCGCCCAGCACGGCCAGCTCCAGACCGGCATGGCGGGCGACCTGGACGAAGGCGCGCATCGCGCGCTGGCCACGCGGGTCGAACGCGCCGTCCCCCAGCCAGAGCAGCAGGTCGGTGCTCTCGACCTCGCGCAGCAGCGGCAGATCCAGGTCGACGAATGCATCCATCCGCCGTGCCGCTGCCCGGCCATGGATGTTGTCGGCCGCCGCGAGCTCGGCCAATGCCGCCGGAGCCTTGCCCGGCACGGCACCCAGCTCCAGGGTCTGGAAGCGGCGCAGGTCGATGATCGCATCGACATGCTCGATCATCATCGGGCAGGCTTCGACGCAGGCACGGCAGGTCGTGCAGGCCCAGAGTGCTGCCGGCGGGATCAGGCCTCCATCGGCGACCAGCGGCCGGGCGGCACCCCCCTCGCCTACGCGCCGTTCCAGGCCCGGCCAGCGGCGGCCGGCATAGTGCCGGTCGTCGACATGGTCGGCGCCCTGGGCCATCGAGATCGCGCGGATCACGAACTTCGGGTCGAGCGGCTGGCCGGCGGCAAAGGCCGGGCACTGCTCCTCGCAGCGGCCACAGGCCACGCAGGCATCGGCCATCACCAGCCGGTTCCAGGCGAAGTCCTGCGGGGTCTCCACGCCGAGCCTGGGCGCGTCCAGGTCGATCGGGTGGATGGCGGCCACTGGCCGGTCGGCGGAAAAGCGCGGCGCCCTTGGATGGGTGACGAGATTGAGGGCACCGGCCAGGGCATGGCGCATCGGGCCATGGGCCAGGCCATCCGCCAGCTCGAACGCCGACCAAGCCAGTAGGGCGGCAAAGGCAAGCGACACCGGATGGAGCAGGCCCGGGTCAGCCATGACGCCCGTGGCCGGCAGGGTGAACCAGGCGAGGCCTAGGGCGAAGCCGCCGATCGCCCAGCCAAAGCGGTTCCAGCGCCCCCCGGACAGGCGGGGCGGCCGGTCGGCGCGGCGGCGCAGGACGCGCTCGGCACCCAGCAGGGTCAGGACGCAGGCGAGCAGCAGCGGCCAGGCCAGCCAGGGGCTGGCGATGCCGAAGCCATGGACCAGGACGACGAGCAGCAGCGCCAGGACCAGGCCACCCGCCGCCATTACATGCATGGTCGAGGCGTAGCGGTCGCGGGCGACCACCTCGTGAACGTTGACCAGGTAGCGGCGCGGCAGGGCGAGGAGCCCAGCCAGCCAGTCGACCTTCGCCGGCCGGCCGGCCCGCCAGCCGGCAATCCGCCCGAGCACCCCGATCAGCGCCCAGCCCAGCGCACCCAGGAGGATGAGGAGGACGACACCGCCCGAGCCCATCAGAAGGTCAGGCACAGCCGGAGGGAGTCGTAGAGGGCCGCGTGGATGTTGCGGCAGGCGACCGCATCGCCCACCCGGAACAGCATGAAGCGGCCGTCTGGATGGCGCACGATCTCCTGGGGCAGCCGGTCGCGCAGCCGGCGCATGTCGACCTCGCCCAGGTTCCGGCTGAGTGGCTTCAGTCTGAAGTAGATCTCATCGTCGGGCAGCGTGCCGTGCTCGACCACCACCTGGTCGACCACCCGCTCCTCCTCCTCGTCCGTGTATTCGTTGACCAGCACCGCCACCAGCTTGTTGCCCTCGGGATAGACCTCGGTGAGCCTGGTATCCGGGGTGATCACGGCTTTGCTCTTGTAGAGGTCGCGCAGATAGTGGGGGAAGTTGGTCATGCCGACCTCCACCATGAGCTTGCGCTCCGGCGTGACGATCTCGACCTTGCTGCCGCGCTTGACCAGGAAGCTCGCGACCGAGGGGCCGTGATGGTCGGCATGGTCGTCGAACAGGAGGACGTTCTCACCGGGTGCCACGGTCCCGTTCAGGATGTCCCAGGTGCTGACCACGTGGCCAGGCTGGGCCTTGACCTCGTTCAGGTTCGGATGGCCGCCGGTCGCGACCACCACGATGTCCGGGTCCTCCGCCTCCACCGCCTCGACCGTGGCCAGGGTGGCGAGCCGGACGTCGACGCCCAGCTTGCGCAGCTGGCCCTGCAGCCAGCGGGTGATGCCGTTCAGGCCTTCCCGCCAGTCGGCCTTGCCGGCAAGCGTGATCTGTCCGCCCAGCGCTCCGGCCTTCTCGAACAGGACGACCTGGTGGCCACGCTCGGCCGAGACCCGGGCTGCTTCCATCCCGGCCGGCCCGCCGCCGATCACCACCACCTTCTTGCCGCCCTGCCCCTTGGGCACGATGTGCGGCAGGGTGGCTTCCCGGCCGGTGGCAGGGTTCTGGATGCAGATCGCGTCGCCGCCGACATAGATCCGGTCGATGCAGTAGCCAGCACCCACGCACTGGCGGATGTCGTCGACACGGCCCTCGCGCAGCTTGTTGACGATGTGCGGGTCCGCGATGTGGGCGCGGGTCATCGCGACCATGTCGACATGCCCCTCTGCGACCGCACGGGCGGCGGTGTTCACGTCGGGGATGCGGCCGGCATGGAACACCGGCACTGTGCCGATCTCGCGCTTGATCAGGCTGGCCAGTGCCAGATAGGGCGCCACCGGCATCGACATGTTGGGGATCAGGTTGGCCAAGCCCCGCTCGGTGTAGACATGGCTGCAGTTGATGTTGAGATAGTCGATGCAGCCCTGGCCGACATGGATGCGGGCGAGCTTGATGGCCTCTTCGGGCGTGATGCCGTCGTCTAGCAGCTCGTCGCCGGACATACGGATGCCGAACACCATGTCGTCGCCGATGGCCTTGCGGACCTGCTCGAACAGCTCGAGCGTGAACCGGCTGCGGTTCTCGGTGGAGCCACCATAGCCGTCGGTGCGGCGGTTGACGTGCGGCGACCAGAACTGGCCCGGCAGATGACTGTCGGCCAGCACCTCGACCCCGTCGAAGCCGCCCTCCTTCAGCCGGCGCGCAGCCGCGGCATAATCCTGCTGGACCCGCCGGATGTCCCAGTCCTCCATCTCCTTGGGGAACGAGCGGTGCGAGGGCTCGCGCAGGGGCGAGGGCGCGATGGTCGCCATCCAGTTCTCGGCGTCCCAGCGGGTCCGCCGGCCCATATGGGTGATCTGGCAGAAGATCTTCGCCCCGTGCCGGTGCACCCGCTCGCTGAACTCCTGGAGGAACGGGATGACCTTGTCCTCGCCGATGTCGAGCTGGTTCCAGAGTGCCGCCGGGCTGTCCGGCGCCACCGAGGAGGACCCGCCCACCGAGGTGAGGCCGATGCCGCCCTTGGCCTTCTCCTCATGGTAGAGCTGGTAGCGCAGCTGCGGCATGCCGTCCTTGCCGTAGGACGGCGCGTGCGAGGTGCTCATCACCCGGTTGCGGATCGTGCACCTGCGGATGGTCAAGGGCTGGAACAGCGCGTCGGTCGACGCCATCGCGAAGGATCCCCTGAAGGCGCACCATGCGCGGACCGAATGGGGCGCAGGTCGGATGGGCGTTCGGGGATCGATGGTGGCGACGGGGGCGGTGGGGCGTCAAGCCCGGGAGCGGCATGGCATGCCGCCTGAGAAAAAAGCCGGCCGCCGAGCTACGGGGGGACTGATCGCTCGGCGGCCGGAGTTCGAAGAATCACGTGCGAGGGAGGCACGAGTACCAATTATGCCCTGCCGGGCCGTCGGTCTGTGACATTGATCACATGAGCTCAGGCCGTGCCAGGACCGAGCGCTGCGTCCAGAAAGCGCACCCAACCCTCCCCGCCCTCGCGTACCAGGCGCAGGCGCTGATAGGCTGGGCGCAGGCGTTGCCACGCACCGGCGATGCGCGGCCAGACCAGCGAAAGGCCAGAGCGCGCCGGATCCGGCTGCGCCAGGCCTTGGACGTCGAAGCCGCGAATCGAGCGCTGGTGCACCACGCTCGCCGCCAGCTGCTCCTTCAGGAACCGGACCGCTGACTGCAGGCGGCGGTCGTCGCAGACGGCAGCCAGCCGGTCAGCCACGTCGCCGAGATCGACCAGCTCGCCGTTGCGGAAGGTGCGTGCCAGCATGCGCTGGCCGTCGATCGCCTTACCGTCCTTTTCCAGGAGCGGGATCAGCGCATCACCGAGCGCCCCCAAGGCGCGGGCCAGGTCGCCGGCCGGATCGGGGTCGAGCAGAACGATGTCCACGTCCCCCTGGCGGCGCCGGCCATGGTCGGCCACGTAGCTGTCCACGATCAGCCGCCCCAGCGCCTCGGCCTCCAGCACCGCCCTGCCCAGGCCCTGCAGGATCGCGTCATAGGCCCAGCCCTCGTCGGGCACCACCTGCTGCGAGGCGACGATCCAGTCGGCGAACGGCGCGCACTCCACCAGGCATTCGGCGCTGGCCATCATGCAGGCATCGAAGCCCAGGAGCGCCAGGCGGCGGTCAGTGTCCAGCCCGGCCGTGGCAAAGGCCCGGCCGAGCTCGTCCAGCTCGATCCAGCCGCCCTCGGTGTCGTCGCCCAGCACCGACAGGCCGCGGCCATGGCCCCACATCACCAGAGCGCGCCGGTCGGCCGGCAATGCCACCAGGCTCCATTCCAGGAAGCCCGTGAGCGTCGCGACGTCGCCGGAATCGCGGGGGCCGAAGGGCGCGATCTCGATGGGGGCCCGCAACTCGCCATCAGCCTTGGGTCCCAGCAGGAACCGGCCGGACACCGAGCAGCCCGGCACGTGGACTTGGCCTGCCACATGCACCTTGGGGCTGGCGCCAGCGCTGCGCAGCTCGTCGATATCTCCGCCCACGTCGGCGGCCAGGTCGTTGTCGGCGCCGACATAGAGCGCCAGTGCCCAGGGCCGCCGGTCCGGCGCGGTCAGGGGGGCGCGGTCGAACCAGCTGGGCATGGGCTCCTCCGGGGGTCGATCGATCGGATTGCTGCCGGGCAGGCTCAGGCGCGCCGCCCGCCAGGGCAGGGTTTCCTCAAACGCGCTGTCGCCCCGTTGTGCTGGCAGGCAGCGCGCCTGGAGCGCCACGACCTCGTCCACGAGCAGCAGCGCGTCGGCGGTCTTCACCGACACCCACCGTCGCGCGCACAATTCCTCGATCACGCTCGCGCGCGCCGGGCCCAGCAGGGCCCGGGCTTCCGCCACCAGCCGGGCGCGGCTGCGCTCGGGGAACCAGATCCGGTGCATCGCCTCGGTGAGCAGCACCGCCTCGTGGACGGCGATCTCGCCGCGGGCACTGGCGGCGTCGAGCGTGGCGCGCAGGTCGACCAGGGCGTCGCTGGCGGGGGCGAATCCAGTCTCGGCCGGCCCGTGCACTACCGCGACCTCGTCGTCGGCCACCAGCAGCCCATCGCGAAAGGCGGCATGGACTTGCCCCAGCCCGATCATGCCCAGGCCGTCCAGCTCGGCGGCGCGCAGCGCCCCCATGCTGGCGGCACCGAGCACGGTAGCACCGATGTCCAGCACTGCCAGGATCTCCTGGTGCCAGATGGCCGGGACGTCGCCGAACCGGCCGTCGACCAGCCCCAGGATCCGATAGCCGGCCAGGGCCGCCCGCCACAGATCGCCCAGCGCTGCGGGCGGGCGCAGCTCGACCCCGTCCGGCAGATGCGGCGTGACGCCATGCAGGCTGGGCCCGGCGAAGATCACCGCGCGGTTCAGTGGACGGGCTCCCGCAGGGCCGGCGCCAGCAGCTTGACCACCGCGACCGGTGCCGGCCCGGGAGGGAGGTCCACGGCCCGCACTGGCCCCATCCCGGCACGCTGCAGCGCAGCGAGCACTGCCGCCACGTCGTCCGCTACGCTGTCGCTAGGGCCGAGCGTCCCGGCCGTGGGCAGCGGCAGTAGTCCCCTGCCCTGGCGCAGGATACGGCGCTGCCGCTCGATCCGGTCCGGGTCGAGGGGTGCGTAGCGGTCCCAGCCCGTGTCGTCCCGCGCCCCGGAAATATGGGTCAGGCGGGCCTGCAGCGCCTCGGTCACCGCCCGCAGCCAGGCCACCACTGGATCGGGATGGCAGCCCGAGCCGTGCGCCCAGCCGCGGGCATCGTCGCCGAGTTCGGCCGCATCCATGACATGGCAGAGGAAGACTGGCAGGTCCACGCAGGCCGGCAGGCGCCAGACGGCGTGGAGCACATCGGCCTGGTCGAGCAGCCGGATCACCCGTCTGGCCTGCCCGTCCTGGACGCTGGCCGGGTCGATTCTGGGCAGCCCGCCTGCGACCTGACCGGTGGCAACCGCACGCGCCAGCGCATCGCGCTCGACCAGCTCGCACAGGCCGTGCAGCAGCGCTTCGTCGCGGCAGTTGCCGCTGGCCAGCCCATTGGAGGTCCCGCACGGCTGTGGCCGCGTTGCTACCCGCGCATCCAGGGAAACCGCGGCCCAGGGGACCAGGCCGGGCTCGCCGGTGAGCAGGTCGTGGCCGATGACCAGGGGCTCGCCCGCCCAGCCCTGCCGCTCGGGCTCCAGGCGCTCGGCACTCCACAGCTCGATCGCCTCGACGATCGCCGAAACCTTGGCCAGCACCGGGTCCAGCCCCTTGCCCTGGGCTACGGATAGCGAGCGGGTACGGGGTCGAATCGCCGACCATACCGGCACGCCCACCCGGTCGAGGCCGGTCAGGTCGGCCAGCCGGGTGATGCCATAGGCCGGCAGGTGCGGGAGGAGATCCGCCAGGGTCACCTCCGGCAGCCGGGTCCGGTGGCTGCCCGTCCACCAGCGCTTGGCGGACGGCTGCGACTCGAACGAACGGAGTGCCTCAGTCGTCACCGAACCGGCCGGGCGCGAACTTGTCCTTGCCGCCGCGCGCGCTGCCGGGATCGGCCACGATCGAATCGATCTTGAATTTGTCCTTGCCGCCGCGCGGGCTGGTCGGGTCGGCCTCGAACTCCATGCCGTCCTCGGTGAGGATCGCATTCTTGAGGCGGTGGATCGGTGCTGCAGCATTGAGAGCATCGATCGCCCGATCACCCGTGGCGGAGCCGAGTTGCTGATCGGGCGGCAGGCGGTAATTCCCCAGCTCGTCGAGGGGAATGAAGTAGGTCACATCCTGCTCGTCCCGGATCAGGATTCCGGCCCTCTTTCCGGAAGTGGCACCTACCGCGCTCGTCATCTGTTCAGCCCTGCCCTACGCCGGTCAGAAAACGATTGCATACACGCTTCGACCCGGCTGTTGCTCAAGCTACCCTTGGTGAATGGCTGGATCTGTGATTTTTCTCACGATGCTGTCGGGTTGACCATCCGACCGGAAGCGCCGCCCTCGACCAAAAACGTGCAGAACGTGCCGCCCGCCATCGAACCGACGCCCGGAGAGTTCAGTATTGGCCCAATGCGTGACGACGCTGGCCCGGCGCGCCGCGACGCCGTGTTGCTGCATGCTGACGTCGAGAACTACACTGGCCGGATGGGGCATGACGAGACGGGCACCTTCCGCGCCCTCAAGCGGTCCTTTGCGGTCTTCGAGGACGAGGTCCGGCGCCATGGGGGCCGTATCGTCAACCTGGCCGCAGACAGTGTCCTGGCGGAGTTTCCGGCCTGCCGCCATGCCGCCCGCTGTGCCGCCCGCGTCCAGACCGAGCTCGCGGGCGGCGAGCAGACCCTGCGCTACCGGATCGGCCTGCACCGCGGCGCGGTGCTGGTGGACGGCGACGGAATCTGGGGTGACGCGGTCAACCTGACGGCGCGGATCCAGGAGCAGGCAGCGCCCGGCACGATCTGCGCCTCGGACAGCTTCGTGCTGGGTCTGGAGGCCGTCGACGGGCTGGAACCGGTCGATCTCGGCGAGGTGCGGCTCAAGAACATCGCGCGGCCGGTGCGGCTGTGGCGGCTTCGCCGGCCGGGTGAGCCGGACGAGGCCACCAGTCCGTTCGGCCGCGTCCACCTGCCGGGCATTCCGTCCATCGTGGTGCTGCCCTTCAGCCTGCGCGGCGAGGCCGGCCAGTACGCCTACCTCGCGGAGGGCATGACCGAGGACGTCATCACCGACCTGTCGCGCTTCCGCGAGCTGTTCGTGATCGGCCGGACCACCTCCTTCGCCCTGCGCAGCCGTGGCGGCGACTTCCAGCAGATCGGCCGGGCGCTGGGCGTGCGCTACATCCTGGAAGGAGTGGTCATGCTG
>NZ_WUJP01000822.1 GCF_009806515.1 Geminicoccus flavidas
CTGGACGACCACTTCCGCCTGAACGCCAACCTGGTCGAGGTCGAGACAGGGTTCGTCGCCTGGTCCAGGCGCTACAGCGGCGGCTTCACCGAGCTGGCCGACGTCCAGGACGAGCTGACCCGCCAGATCGTCGGGCACCTGGTGGGCGGCCTGGTGCGCCACGAGGAGCGCCAGGCACTGGGCCGCGGTACCAGCAGCCTGGAGGCCTACCATCTGGTCCTGCGCGGCCGCTACGAGATGAACCGCTACGACCCGGCCGGCAATGCGCGGGCGCGCAGCCTGTTCCAGCAGGCGATCGACCTGGACCGCAACTTCGCCCGCGCCTGGAGCAACCTGTCGCGCGCCTACAACCATGAATGGCGCTATCGCTGGAGCGATGCGCCCGACCGCTCGATGGACTTGGCCCAGATATGCGCCGAGCACGCGATCGGGCTGGACCCGAGCGATGCGCGCGCCCACGGCGAGCTCGGCTGGGTCCAGCTCTATCGGGGCGAGCTCGACCGGGCGCTCGCCACCTACGAGACCGCGCTGCGCCACAATCCCAACGACAGCGAGATCCTTTCCCAGCTCGCCATCGTCCACTCCTATGCCGGCAGGACCCAGGAGGCCGAGGCCCTGCTGGAGCGCGCGATCCAGCTGGAGCCGGATACGCCGGACATCCTTTTCTGGCGGCTGGGCGACGTCTATTTCCAGAAAGGCGATTACCGGCGGGTCATCCAGGTCGTCCAGAAGATGCGCGATCCCGGGGAGGGTGCACGGCTGTTGGCTTCCGCCCATGCCCATCTCGACATGCTGGACGAGGCGTACCGGTGGCGCGACGAGGTGCTGCGCCGCC
>NZ_WUJP01000823.1 GCF_009806515.1 Geminicoccus flavidas
AGCCCGGCTTCACGGTGAGCGGCTGGATGGATACCCAGCCCGATGCGCTGGAGGACGACAAGGAGCGATTCCGCATCGGTCTGCTCCGCGCGGGTCTGCCGCCATGAGCGCTTCCGATGGCATGCCGCCCCCCTGCGCAATCGACCGTGGGGACGAGCCGGACGGTCGGACGCTGCTGCGGCGTCTGCGCAGCGCGGAGATCCTGGCCGTGCTGGCCAGGTGCCGCTGGTTCCGCAGCCTCGACGAGGCGGGCCTGCGCCACGTCCTGCAGGAAGGCAGCCTCGTCACTCTGCCCAAGAACCGCATGCTGTTCCGCACCGGCGATCAGAGCAGCGAGGTCTACATCCTGATCTCCGGGCGGATCGCCATCAGCACCACCGGGTTCAACGGGCGCGAGATCGGCTTTCGCCACTACGAGCCGGGCGACGGGTTCGGCGAGTTGGCGGCCCTGGACGGCAAGCCGCGCTCGGCGAATGCCAAGGCGGCGCAGCCGAGCCAGCTGTTGCGCATCCCGGCCGCCGGCTTCCACCGTCTGGTATCGGCCCATCCGAGCGTCGCCGAGGAGGTGCTGAAATCCTTGGCGCGGCTGGTGCGGGCCTTGAGCGACCGGGTCGCGGAGAACGGGGCGAAGGCGTCGGTACGGATTATCGGCGGCATCGTCCGTCTGGCCGAGGCGGCCGCGGACCGCCCGGACGCAATGCGGGTCCAGATCGTTCCCGCCCCCACTGACGAGGAGTTGGCGTCGCGCTGCGACAGCCATCGCGAGGCGGTCAACCGCGTGGTCAACGAACTCAAGCGGCGGGGCCTCCTCAGCCGCTCGCGCGCTGCCATGGTCGTGCTCGACCTGCCGGCCCTGCGCCGGCACCTGGAGGACGTGCGCGGCTGAAAGTGCGGCATGGTACCGCCTGTATCCTGCCGGCCCGGGGCTGGTCTCGGCGCGAAGCCGGCTCTATGGACCTGCACCTTCGACCGGACGGGCGGGCGGCCTGGCCGGGGCCTTTGCGGATGGATCTCGATGCACTCCCGGAACGTTCAGCCGGCTGCCGACAACCCGCGCCGCGTGCTCACCGCGAGCCTGGTGGGCACCACGATCGAGTTCTTCGACTTCTACATCTACGCCACCGCCGCGGTGCTGGTGTTCCCGCACCTGTTCTTCCCGGCGAGCGACCCCACCTCCGCGATCCTGCAGTCGTTCGCTACCTTCTCGATCGCCTTCTTCGCCCGGCCGATTGGTGCCGCCCTGTTCGGCCATTTCGGCGACCGGGTCGGCCGCAAGGCGACGCTGGTGGCGGCCCTCATGACCATGGGCGTGTCGACCGTCCTGATCGGCCTGCTGCCGACCTACGATTCGATCGGCGTCCTGGCACCGCTGCTCCTGGCCCTGTGCCGGCTGGGCCAGGGGCTAGGATTGGGCGGCGAGTGGGGCGGTGCGGTGCTGCTCGCCACTGAGAACGCCCCGCCCGGCCGGCGCACCTGGTACGGCATGTTCCCGCAACTGGGCGCCCCCATCGGCTTTCTGCTCTCGGCTGCCCTGTTCCTCCTGCTGACCGAGACCATGACCGATGAGAGCTTCTTCGCCTGGGGCTGGCGGCTGCCCTTCCTGCTCAGCGCCATCCTGGTGGGGGTAGGCCTCTATGTGCGGCTGAAGATCTCGGAGACCCCGGCCTTCCGCCGGGCGATCGAAAAGCAGGAGCGGGTCGCGGTCCCGGTCATGGCCGTGCTGCGCGAGCAGAAGCTGAACGTGCTGATCGGCACGGTCGCGGCCCTGGCCACCTTCGTGCTGTTCTACCTGATGACGGTGTTCTCGCTGAGCTGGGGCACCACGGCGCTGGGCTACACCCGCGTCGAGTTCCTGATCTACCAGATGATCGGCGTCCTGTTCTTCGGCCTGACCATCCCGGTGGCGGCGTGGCTCTCCGACCGGTTCGGCCGCCGGCTGGTGCTGGGCTTGGTCACTGCCACGATTGGCCTGTTCGGCCTGGTCATGTCCAGCCTGTTCCTGCCGGGTGAGCCCGCCTCCGCCCTCCTGTTCTGCATTCTGGGCCTGGCCCTGATGGGTATGACCTATGGCCCGCTGGGCGCGGCGCTGGCGGACCCCTTCCCCACCGCGGTCCGCTACACCGGCGCCTCGCTCGCCTTCAACCTGGCCGGCATCTTCGGCGCCTCGCTGGCCCCCTATGTCGCGACCTGGCTGGCCTCCAGCTATGGCCTGGGCCATGTCGGCTACTACCTGGCCGGCTCCGCCGTGCTCAGCCTCATAGCCCTGGCCTGCATCCACGAGGATCGGCCGGCCGGTCGGCTCGAGGAGGCCGCAGCCCGGGCAGCCTGACCGCTTCCGGCAGCGCCGACCGCCATCCAGGCGGCGGCGCTGCACGTCTTGAC
>NZ_WUJP01000824.1 GCF_009806515.1 Geminicoccus flavidas
GGCGTCGTGGAGGAAAAACCCGAGGACCGATCCTGGACGCTGTCGAAAAGGCAGGTAGCAGAGCCCGGCCATCCTGGCCGGAAGCGGCCGGGCAGCAGGAGTTGGGAAGACATCGAGGCGCAGCCTTGATGATGCCCGTCGTCACGACTGAATCTTAATAATATAAGCCTCCACTTCAAGTGTGAATTCCCAACACTTCTAGCCTAACATTCCGCTTGATCTGCCGATGATTTAGCCACAACCACAGCATTAGACCAGTTTCAGACCAAGAATAAGATCTCCGTTTTAGCATGGATATGCTGTATATTTAACTGTGCAGTCGATCAAACTCGGCTGAGCGATGGCCGGCCATCTCTTGGGAGCAGCAAAACTGGCCATCCGCGTGTCGGCCGATGCTCATTGGGAGGGGCCCATGTTCGCGCGTCCATCCTGTCCTCTTTCCCTCGGCTTCGTCGTCCTCATCTGGGCTGCGGCTGCGACTGCGGCCGGGCCAGCCACCAAGGAGGTCGAAGCCAATGGCGTCACGATGCCCTATCTGGATGAGGGGACCGGCGAGCCTATCGTCTTCGTCCATGGTGCGGTGAGCGACGTTCGTACCTGGGAGCCGATCCGGGCGGAGATCACCGGCAAGCACCGCTTCATCGCCCCGACCCTCAGATATTTCGGCACCGGCGATTGGCCTGATGGAGGCGAGAAGTTCAGTATCGTAACTCACGCTGACGATGTGGCAGCGTTCATCAGGGCGCTCGACATCGGGCCGGTGCACTTGGCCGGATGGTCCTATGGCGCCAACGTGGCCACCGCCGCAGCGCTGGCCGATCCCGATGCCGTTCGGAGCCTGGTCCTGTTCGAGCCATCCCTCCCCTCGCTGATCAGGGAAGGAGACGCAGGGAATGCGGCAAGGGAAGCAAGGGATCGGATGTTCGGCCCGGTCGCCGCGGCGGTGCAGGCGGGCGAGGCCGAGAAGGCCACCGGGCTACTGGTCGAGGGCGTGTTCCAGATGCCGCCGGGCGGCTTCGAGAGACAGCCGCAGGAACTCCGGACGATGCAGCTCGACAACGCGCGGACCTTGCCGCTGCTGTTGTCGGCGCCCGCGTGGAACGTGAGCTGCGACATGCTGAAGGGGCTGGATAGGCCGGTGCTCATCGTGCATGGCACGATGAGCAACGCCTACTGGCCGCACATTGCCGGAGTCATGGACGAATGCCTGCCTCAGGCGGAGCTGGCCGTACAGCCGGGCGTCACTCATGACGGGCCGGTACGCGATCCCGCCGGCTTCGCCACGTTGAGCGAGGACTTCGTGGCGAAGCATTGAGGCCGCTTGGGGTGCCTTGCTCTGGGCGCCGCACGCGCGTGACGGCTAGCGATGCCGCCCGCGCCTCCGCCGCCGGCAGCCATGTTCACGACGCGCAGCGACGCCGGGTCAATAAACTCGCCTGAGGACATGCCGGCGGCGTGCCTCAGCGACCGCCATGGGTGTGGCAGCGGTCGCTGCGCCGGCACGCCCGGCCCTAGTCGACCCCGCCGATCCGGTCGAGCGGCCCCGGCTTCACCACCTCCATCTTGGCGAAATAGTC
>NZ_WUJP01000825.1 GCF_009806515.1 Geminicoccus flavidas
GGCCAGCGCATCGACATCGTAGGGCCCGGTCACCCGGTCCTTGCCCTCCTTCAGCACCGTGAACCCGTCGCCTCCTTCGGCCAAGAAGCTGTTGACGGTGATCCGGTAGGCCCCGTCCGGCTCGATCGGCCGGCCATGCAGCATCATGCTGGCGGGATCCACCCGCTCGCCCGGCGGCCTGGTGCCGTCCCAGCGATAGGTGAAGCCGGCCGAGACGTGCAGGATGCGGGGCTTGGGCTGGTCCAGCCATTGCTGTTCCAGGAGCCGCTCGATCTGCCGGCCGGTCAGCTCCATGGTCACGAGCGAGTTGCCGAACGGCTGCACGGCGAACAGGTCGGCATAGGTGACGGCACCGCCGTTCCTGAAGGGCAGCTCGGTGCGCACGCCGCCCGGGTTGGTGAAGGCGATCTCCGCCCCGCTCGCGCTTTCTGCCGTGGTCGCCGCCAGCTGCGCATCAGCGATCACGTCGCCAAGCGTGGTCTCGCCTGCCGGCGTCTCCTCCTTGGTCAGCGCAGCGGTCACATGGCCCACCACGCGCTCGGCCAAGGGCTGCACGATCTTCTGGTAGTGCTCGATCAGCGCCGTCTGCTGTGGGTCCTTCGCGAGTTCCTCGGTCCGCACGACGAGGTTCTCCGCCTTGGCCGTGACGACGTCGCGGCTGTTGCGGTCGAGGGTCAGGTCGATCTCGGTCACCAGCGTGCCGAACTTGTCGCCGCTGGTGACGAGGCGCCCGTCGATCTCGCAGACATAGGTCTTGTGGGTATGGCCGCTGATCACGAGGTCCACGGCGGAGTCGAGCTTCGGCACGATCTCGGTGATGGGCCCGACGATGGCCGGGCACTCGTTGATGCCGCCGGTCGGGTAGCCGCCCTCGTGGATCAGCACCACGATCGCCTCGATGCCTTTCGCACGCAGTTCCGGGACCAGCCCGTTGACCGTCTCGACCTCGTCCTTGAAAGTCAGGCCGGCCACGCCGGACGGGACCACGATGCCGGGAGTGGCTTTCAGGGTCAGGCCGATGAACGCCACCGGCACGCCCTCGAATTCCTTCACATGATAGGGCGGCAGGACCGGCTGGCCGGTCGCATCGTCGATGGTGCTGGCGGCCAGGTACTGGAAGCCCGCACCCGCGAACCGCTCGCTGCCCGCACAGTCCGGCTGGCCGGGCGGGCAGCCGCCATGCTGGAGGCGGAGCAGCTCCGCCAGGCCGTCGTCGAACTCGTGGTTGCCGACGGCACTCGCTTCCAGCCCCATCTTTGACAGGCTCTCGATCGTCGGCTCGTCGTGCAGGATGCCGGACAGGAGCGGGCTGGCGCCGATCAGGTCGCCGGCAGCCACGAAGATCGTGTTCGGCCGGCCGACCCGGCGCTGTGCGACCAGCGTCGCCATCGCCTCGGCACCCCCGGCCGGCACGGCGACGATCTGCTCCGGATTGTCCGGATCCGGCAGCTTGATGCCCCCGGCCGGCGGCAGCAGGTTGCCGTGAAAATCGTTGATCGCGAGGATGCGCAGCTCGACTCGCTCCCCAGCTCCCGCGCCCGGATCACCCTCCGCCTGCGCCCCTGCCGGGGGCGACAAGGCCAGCGGCACGGCCAGGACCAGAGCCAGCAGGCTGAGCCGAAGCCTCATATGCACCCTCCTCTGCGGCCGGACCGGCCCGTCGCTCATGGCTTAGCACCTGGCTCATGCAGGACAACCCGCCCTGTCCAGGCGCTATGTCGGGGCAATCCGCCCTCCTGTATACTATGATACGTATTCTTCGCCTTCCGCACGCCAGAAAGTTTTGGCGCGGTCGCGCGCGTTAACCTTTGATTTACCGCGTAGGCGTAGAGTTCAGGTCATGGGCCGGCGACCCTTCTCCCCCCAGGGTGCGGCCGGTCCAGTTCTTCCTGACGTTGTGATGCCTGCTTGGGGCGGCCGCCGATCCGGAGGCCGCCCCTCTTTCTTCTCTGCCCGCACGCACCGCCGCTACGGCCGGCGGGCCGTCAGCCCTCGCGGCGGCAAGCACCTGCCCATCCACCCGGCAGGGCGGGCAGATGGCGGAAGCCAAGTCCCTCCTCGTGCCCCACGCAGTGCACCCGAATGAACCCACAGCGCACGCAGCACTCCGACCGCACTCCGAGCACCGCGGCGCCCCGCTGCTGTGCCACACCCGGGCTGTAGCGCCAGCCGGTCTATATTTACCGACATTCGCTGCCATGTCGGAGCACCTGTCGCCCGCCTCCACTACCCTGTCGGACGTGGCCGCTGCTGCCGCATAACTACCCACCCCCGCCAAGTCGTTTCCCGGGAGATAGCTCAGTCGAGCGTGACCAC
This sequence comes from Geminicoccus flavidas, assembly GCF_009806515.1. Lineage (GTDB taxonomy): Bacteria > Pseudomonadota > Alphaproteobacteria > Geminicoccales > Geminicoccaceae > Geminicoccus > Geminicoccus flavidus. The sequence goes on from NZ_WUJP01000825.1 coordinate 2,317, forward strand.
GGGCGGTGGCGACAGGAGTGGCTCCGCGTACTCCCGACTCGAGCAGAACCACCGACAACCGACGGAACGATGAGCCTGCGGGCGCCGATGGATGTCCCCGAACACCGATCCGTTGCACGGGATGATGGGGTTGGCCGCCTGGTACCCGATGGAGATCCCGCGAGACCCTGGTGCTGGTCATACCGGTCGTGAGTGGATCCTGCCGATCGCAGGGGGGACCGGCCGATGACGCGCAAGGCGGCGGATCAGGGGAGCCTGGTCGAAGCGCTGTCGCCGGCGGCCTTTGAAGCGATCAGCGCCTGGAGCGGATCACGTCGCAGGCCGGCTGGCAGCCGATCGAGGCACTACAGCCTGTGCGACGGGCACCGACCGGTCGACCTGCCTACCCACCGCTGGTTCAGCTCGGGACCCTGCTCCTGCGGCAGTCGTACCGTCTCTCGGACCGGCGCTCGATGAGAGACCGGATGAGCCTCCGGCACTTTCGTTGCCTCGGCCTGGGGATGCGGTGCCGGACGCGGCGACGCTGTCCCGTCCCCCGAACGCGGGTGGATCGTCGTCCGACACGCCCTACCGCCGCACGCTGCACCACGACGTCGCGTTCCGCCTCTATCGCGAGCGATGGCACGGGGCGAGCGCCTTCAGCCAGCACAAGCGCCGCTTGGGCCAAGCGCTGACAGCGCCCCCGCGCGCCGCGCAGCAGCACGAATTGATCCTGCGCGTTCACCCACGACGTGGCGCTACTCGGCCCAGGATGAGTGGAGACGGAGGATCCTCTGGTCGCCGCCAGAGTATGGCGGACGTTTTGGCGACTCTTGCCGGTGCGGCCGTCTCGCCCGGAGGACGGGGCGTCCACTGGTCGATGATCCCATGACGCTGGGCACAATCGTGTTCGTGTCGCGCCCACGGCGTCGGCCCCACGCTGCCCGCTGGCCGCACCCAGTTCGCGAAGCGGATCGACCGCGTTGAAGTGCCCCCCGTTTCGACCGGGCACCGGCCTCAGCCGGAGGGCCTAGGCTTAGTCCTAGGCATGTGCCTATGTCCGACACGTTTTCAAAGATCGAGCTGATCAGCGGCGTGGCCCGGCGGCGCCGCTTCACGACCGAGCAGAAGCTGGCCATCGTGGCGGAATCGATGCAGCCCGGCATGTCGATCAGCTAGGTGGCCCGCCAGCACGGCCTTTCGCCGAGCATGGTGTTCTGCTGGAGGCGGCGGAGGAGCGAAGGTGGTCGCGAAGCCGTTCGTGCCGATGACGAGGTCGTTCCAGCTGCGGAGGCACGACAGCTCCACGAATGGGTCCGCGAACTCGAGCGCCTGCTCGGCAGGAAGACGCTGGAGGTCGAGATCCTCAAGGAGGCGCTTGACCTTGTCCGGCCAAAAAAAGGCGACCTGACGGTCCAATTCTGTGCTCAAGTCGTTCGTCTGCTCTGAAGCCTCACCCCGATAAAGGCGGTAACCGAGACACTGAGCGTGGCCCGCTCCAACATTGCTGAGCGGATGAAGGGCATACGTGCTAGGTGTGGCCCGCAAGTTTGTAATGGAGACCTGGAGCTTGCTGCCGAGATCCGCCGTCTGGTCGACGAGCGACCCACCTACGGCTACCGGCGGATCACCGCGCTCCTGAAGCGACAACGACCGGCCAGAAGTGGGATCAACCACAAGCGCGTTTATCGGCTGATGAAGAAGCACGACCTGCTGCTTGCCAGGCATACCGGTCGCCGCGTCAGCGTACCCATGACCGTAAGGTCGTGACCCTGCACTCGAATACCCGCCCTTGGCGGGCCGCTGACCGCCGTCCTTGCAGGAATCGGATCATCCGGCTCTTGCCAGATAATGGTGCTCGGATGCGATGGAGTTCACCTGCTGGAATGGCGAGGCCGTACGCGTCACCTTCGCCCTGGACTGCCATGACCGGGGAGGTGATCGCCCCGCGGCGGTCTCCTAACCGCCGTCCCTGCGGAATTGGATCGATCGCCTCCTGCGATCGATGGGCCGCCACCACGGCCGGTCTTTCCGGCGAGATCATCCGTGACCTGATGATTGCCTGCGTCGAGCAGCGCTTTGGTGCCGTCAGGACACCTCACCCGATCCAGTGGCTATCCGATAACGGTTCGGTCTATGCGCCGGCCAAGACCATCGATCTGGCGACAGCGCTCGGGCTTATCCTCTGCTTCACGCCAGCCGAAAGCCCCGAGAGCCCTGTCAGCTCCGCTGACATCACTCCGTGGGATCGGCCAAAGCCGATGGAATCGCCGAAGCCTTCGTGAAGACCTTCGAGCGCGACTATGTCCGCGTGAACCCGATCCCGGATGCGGCCACGGCTCTGGCCCCTGCCGGAAAGTGGATGACCGACTACAACGAAGTCCATCCCCACAGCCGGCTCGGCTATCGATCACCTAGCGCATAGCGCAGAGCCATGTCTCAACCCGCCGCGTGTCCAGTCTGACGGAGGCAACTCCACGCCTGCTGACGGTCAATGTGCCTGCCTCCCAACAAGATGGCCTTGGCAAGGCGCCGGCCCGTGGACGCGGTTGCACCTGGTTCTGCCCGCCCGACTGAGCAAGACCAGCGCGATCGACTGGAGCCGGACCTGCGACGACGGCGCATCGTCCGTAGCAAGAAGAGGGACGAAGCGATCCATGCGCCCAAGACAGGCTCGGCTCCCGACGCCACCTCTTCATCGACGGCCACAGCATCTCGCTCGCCGTCCTGCTCACTGTGGTGAACCGGCGCGACCGCAAGCTCCCCAGGCCGTTGATCGAGGCATTGCCCTGTCGAGGGACACGCGAGGCAGACCGAGCACCCCGCCAGCAAGCCATGCGCGGACAAGTGCAATAGTGGATCATCGAGCGCATCTTCGCCTGATTCAGCCGCTACCAGCGCCTCACCATCCGCTACCAGAGGCGCCTCAACATCCTCAGGCGCTGCCTTTCTCTTGGCGGACGATCTGGCAGCCCGCTGGCCCGATCCAGTCGCATGCAACGCATGATTCGCCTTTCTGACCGACATGCTCCGCGGCAGCCGAAGCCCGGCCAGCCCCCAACCAGATGGCTCTGCATGGGGATCGATGAGCAGACATTGTCGTTCCTCGACCAGCCGATCAAGAGTGGCCCCGCCTCATTTCTGGCCGGTTCACCCTGCGTGAAGACCGGGCAGTGCAGTCGGAACCATCTATCACGGTGATCGCCGCGGCCGACGTCGACCACCGCTCGACCCGCTGGCCATCAATATTGGTCCGTTCGTGAGGCAGATCCTCTGCTTCGCTACGAAAGCGGGCCGGCCGCTGACTCCCCGGCGCCAAGCGCGGTCTCCAATCCCATGATACCACCTCCCTGAAGTCCTGCCCTGCTCAGGCAGGGATAGGCGGTGAGGCTGGTGCGCCTGCCGG
>NZ_WUJP01000813.1 GCF_009806515.1 Geminicoccus flavidas
TGGTGGCGTTCTCGTCCGGCAACCATGCCCAGGGCGTGGCCCATGCCGCACAGATTCTGGGCGTGCCGGCGACCATCATCATGCCGGCGGACGCCCCGCGCACCAAGCTCGACAACACCCGGGCCTATGGCGCCACCGTGGTCACCTACGACCGGTGGAACGAGGACCGTGAGGCGATCGGGGCAGGCATTGCCCGGGACCAGAGGGCGGTGCTGGTCCGCCCCTATGACGACCCGCTGGTCATGGCGGGCCAGGGCACGGTCGGGCTCGAGATCGCGCAGGACTGCCTGGCCCGGGACATCCGGCCGCACTGCGTGCTGGTCCCGGCCAGCGGCGGCGGATTGGCGGCGGGCGTGGCCACTGCCATCCAGGCGAGCCTGCCGGCAACGGCGATCATGACCGCCGAGCCAGCGGGCTTCGACGACCATGCCCGCTCGCTGGCAGCAGGCAAGCGGACCGCTCGCCCCGATAGCGGGGCCACGATCTGCGACGCGCTGATGGCCAAGATCCCGGGTGAGCTGACCTTCCAGGTCAACCGCCGGCGCCTTGCCGGCGGTTCGATCGCCGACGACCAGGCGGTCCGCGCCGCGATGCGGACGGCGTTCCGCTACCTGAAGCTCGTGGTCGAGCCGGGTGGTGCCGTGGGCCTCGCGGCCGTGCTGGCGGGGGCCGTGCCGGTGCGCGACCGGACCGTGGTGGTGGTCCTTTCGGGCGGCAATGTCGATGCCAGCCTGTTCGCCGAGATGCTGGACGAGAGCGCCGAGGCTTGAGCGAACAGCGCGAGACCCGGGTCGACTGGCCGACGGTCGGGGGCCTGCGCCTGCGCTGCGTCACCTGGCGCAGCGACGGCCAGCGGCGCGGGACGGTCGTGATCTGCAACGGCCGCACCGAGTTCGTCGAAAAGTATCTGGGCGTGGTGGAGGAGTTGCAGGAGCGGCGCTTCGACGTTGCGGCCTTCGACTGGCGCGGCCAGGGCCTGTCGGACCGGCTGCTGCCGGATCGCAGCAAGGGCCATGTCGAGAGCTTCGACGACTATCTGGCGGACCTCAGGGCGATCATGGCACTGGTCGACCGGCTGGCCCTGCCGGCCCCACGGTTGATGCTCGCCCATTCCACGGGCGGTCAGGTGGGCCTGCGCTTCCTCCACGACCACCCGGGCGCATTCGCGGGTGCTGCCATGTCGGCACCGATGCTGGGCATGCGCTTTGCCGGCATCCCGCCGGCCGTCGCGGTGGGGCTGGTCCAGGCCATGTGCGCGGGCGGGCGGAGCCGGGACTATGCCTTCGGCCAGGGACCGAAGCCCTATGTCTACCACGACTTCGCCGGCAACGTGCTCACGAGCTGCGAGGAGAGCTACGCAGCCTATCGGGCGCTGCTCGATGCCGATCCGGAGCTGGGCTTGGGCGGGCCGACCTTCGCCTGGGTCCGAGCCGCCCTGCGCTCGATCGCGATCTCCCGGCAGCCGGCCTTCCTGCGGCAGATCGACTGCCCGGTCCTCCTAGCGCTGGGCGACGAGGAACAGGTGGTCGACCCGCGTGCCATCCTGCGCGCGGCGGCCCTGCTGCCACGGGCCGAACTCCTGCGGATCGCCGGGGCGCGCCACGAGATCCTGATCGAGCGGCCGGCGCTGCGCCAGGCCTTCTGGGCGCGCTTCGACGCGTGGTTCAGCCGGCTGCAGCCGCCCTGAGCCTGGCCACGGTGCCGATGACCTCGTCTACCATCGCCGGCGTGAGCAGCCCAGTCTGCACGTTGTAGCGCGAGGTGTGGTAGCTGGAGACGAGACTGGTCACCTCATCGACCGGCTGGACCAGGCCATGGACGAAGGGCAGCTCCTTGAGCTTGCGCCCGAATGCCCGCACCACCGATTCATGCGCGATCCGGCCGAGCGTCAGCACCACCCGCGGCCGGAGTGCTGTCAGGAGTTCATCCTCGAGGAAGCGCCGGCAGGTGGCGACCTCCGCGGGCGTGGGCTTGTTCTCCGGCGGCACGCAGCGCGCGGCATTGGTCACTCTGGTGTCGACCAGGGTGAAGCCGTCTGCGGGATCTGCCCGATAGGTGCCGCTGGCAAGGCCGTGCGCCGCCAGTGCCGCATAGAGGACGTCGCCGGCGAAGTCGCCGGTGAACGGCCGCCCGGTCCGGTTGGCCCCGCGCAGCCCCGGAGCCAGCCCGACGATCAGGACGCGCGCATCCGCTTGGCCGAACGAGGGCACCGGCGCATGGTGCCAGCCAGGGAACCTCGTCCGGTTGGCGGCCCGGAACGCCGCCAGGCGGGGACAGAGCGGGCAGTCCGGCGAAGGCTCTGCCCGTCGGGTAGGCAAGCTGGTCAGGTGCCGACCTGCTCGTCGTCTTCCTCGTCCTCCGTGAGGTCGCCTTCCAGGTCGCTCGACACCATCGGACGCGGCGTCTCGCGGGCGATCAGCGGCATCAGGTCGGCCAGATCGACGAAGAAATCGGCCTGGCGGCGCAGCTCGTCAGCGATCAGCGGCGGCTGGATCTTGATGGTCGAGATCACCGTGACCCGCTTGCCCCGGCGCTGCACCGCGTCCACCAGCCGCCGGAAATCGCCGTCGCCGGAGATCAGGACGATGTGGTCCAGGAAGTGCGACTGCTCCATGATGTCGACCGCGATGTCGACATCCATGTTGCCCTTGAACTTCCGCCGACCGGTGCTCTGGGTGTACTCCTTCAACGGCTTGGTCACCATCGTGTAGCCGTTGTAGTCGAGCCAGTCGACCAGCGGTCGAATCGGCGAGTATTCTTGCTCGTCCAGGAGAGCGGTATAGTAGTAGGCCCTGATGAACCGGCAGGACAGGTTGAAAGTCCTGAGCAATCTCTTGTAATCGATATCGAAAGCAAGAGCGCGGGCTGCTTGATACAGATTGGCCCCGTCGATGAACAGCGAGGTTCGATCGTCGGGGTGAAGGATGTCAGAGGGCAGGAGCCCCATCGGGCCGCTCCGAATTCAGTTCGTTGTTGGTATTCTCCGCCGGGCGACGGAAGAAGCCGGTGTAGAGCGACTCTTTCGGTCGGGCAATCGCCCTGCGACCAGGATGCACCCCTCTGGTCACCCGGCGGTTGCACGCCGGAGGCGCTGGCGGGGCGGCAGCCATCCAGCGCCGCCCCGGGGCTGGCCTGTGGTCGCGCCGTCACACGGCTGGTTTGCAGACCGGCGCGCGATGCACTACATGACGGGCAGACGTCTTGTGGTTTACTCCGGAGTTTCTTCATGGCCCGCATCACCGTCGAGGACTGCGTCGAGCGCGTCCCGAGCCGGTTCGAGCTCGTCATGCTCGCTGCCCAGCGGGCACGCGACATCTCGGCTGGTGCCGCACTCAACCTGGATCGCGATAACGACAAGAACCCGGTGGTCGCCTTGCGCGAGATCGCCGAGGACAAGATCGACCTGGACCATCTGCGCTACGAGATGATCCACGGGCTGCGCCGCCATGCCGAGGTCGGCAGCGAGGAGCCGGAAAGCCTGCAGGATGAGCTGGACGCCCTCATGCCCGCCCCGGATC
>NZ_WUJP01000814.1 GCF_009806515.1 Geminicoccus flavidas
TCGGCCAGATCGGCCAGATGCCCGAGGACGTGTCCTACCAGGACCAGGACATCATCGAGGATGAGGGCTTCGATCGCTGAGCGCACGAACTAGGCGGCCGCCAGCCGGGCGAAAGCGGCCGTCAACATCCCCGTCGAGGCGGCCTTGAGCATGGAAGGCGGCGAAGTTCTGGTCAGACCGGCCGCCGAGGCGCAGGCGGAGCCGGCCAAGCCTGTGCCACGTCGCAAGGTCCTGCGCCAGTACGAGCTGGTCGACCTGGTGCGCGCCTATGACCCGGACGTGGACGAGGAACTGCTGGACCGCGCCTACGTCTTCACCATGCGCGCGCATGGCTCGCAGCTCCGCGCCTCGGGCGATCCCTATTATCATCACCCGGTCGAGGTGGCCGGCATCCTGGCCGGCCTCAAGCTCGACACCGCGTCGATAGCGACCGGCCTGCTGCACGACACGGTCGAGGATACCGTCACCACCAATGCCGAGCTGGCCCGGCTGTTCGGCAAGGAGGTGGCACGCCTGGTCGAGGGCGTGACCAAGCTCAACAAGATCGAGCTGCAGTCGGCCGAGACCGCCCAGGCCGAGAACTTCCGCAAGCTGCTCCTCGCGATGAGCGAGGACATCCGGGTGCTGCTGGTCAAGCTCGCCGACCGGCTGCACAACATGCGCACCCTGCACTTCATCAAGAACGAGGAGCGCAGGAAGCGGATCGCGCGGGAAACCCTGGAAATCTATGCGCCGCTGGCCGAGCGGATCGGCATGGAGGCGATGAAGGGCGAGCTGGAGGACCTGGCGTTCGCCGAGCTCTGGCCGGACTACCGGGAAGGCGTACTGCACCGGCTAAACACGCTGCGCCAGGGCGATGACGGGCTGATCGAGCGGGTCTGCACCGCGCTGCGCGAGACCCTGCATAAGGAAGGCATCGAGGCCGAGATCACCGGGCGGGTCAAGACGCCCTACTCGATCTGGCGCAAGATGCAGAACAAGAACGTCAGCTTCGAGCAGCTCTCGGACCTGATGGCCTTCCGGGTAATCGTCGGCACGGTCGGCGAATGCTACGCGGCGCTGGGCGTGATCCACGGCAAGTGGCAGACCCTGCCCGGGCGGTTCAAGGACTATATCAGCCTGCCCAAGCCCAACGGCTACCGCTCGCTACACACCACAATCCTGGGGCCCGAGGGCCGCAAGGTCGAGATCCAGATCCGGACCGCCGAGATGCACGAGGTGGCCGAGCTGGGCGTAGCCGCGCACTGGGCCTACAAGGAGGGCGAGCGGCCGCGCGACGGCCGGCAGTTCCGCTGGCTGCGCTCGCTGCTCGACATCCTGGAGCATGCCAGCGACCCCGAGGAGTTCCTCGAGCACACCAAGCTCGAGATGTTCCAGGACCAGGTGTTCTGCTTCACGCCGAAGGGCCAGCTGATCAACCTGCCTCGCGGCGCCACCCCGGTCGACTTCGCCTATGCAGTGCACTCGCAGATCGGCGATACCTGCGTCGGGGCGAAGGTCGACGGGCGCATCGTGCAGTTGCGTACCCAACTCAAGAACGGCGACCAGGTCCAGATCATCACGGCCAAGGGAGCCACGCCCTCCCCTGCCTGGGAGCGGTTCGTCGTCACCGGCCGGGCCCGCTCGCGGGTCCGCCGCTTCCTACGCCAGCAGCGCCGCTCCGAGTTCATCGACCAGGGCAAGGACCAGGTGACCAAGCTCGCCGAGCGCGAGCACCTTCCGTTCGGCGAGAAGCACCTGGACAAGGCCCGGACGGCGCTCGGGTTGAAGAGCGTCGAGGACCTGCTGGTCGCGGTGGGCGACGGCACGCTGTCGGCGCGCAGCGTGATCGACGCGGTCCGCACCGAGCTGCAGCCGGCCGAGCCGCAGGAAGAAACCTTGGTGCCCAACCGCGCCAAGGGCCTAGCCGTCGAGCAGACCGAGCATGCCGGCCCGATCCGCGGCCTGCCGCCGGGCGTGGCCTTCCATTTCGCCGGCTGCTGCCATCCCGTGCCGGGCGACGCCATCATCGGCCTGGTGCGCACGGGCAAGGGCATCGCCATCCACCGGGTCGAGTGCCGCACCGTGGCCGCGGAGGACGTGAGCGGCGCGCTCACCCTCGGCTGGAACGGGCAGCTGAACGGGGCCACCGCACCGGCACGGCTTACGGTCATGGCCACCAACAAGCCGGGCGCGCTCGGCACCATCAGCACGCTGATCGGCAAGCAGGGCGGCAACATCACGGACGTGCGGATGAACCGCAAGGACGACCAGCTCTTCGAGATCACCCTGGATGTCGAGGTCCAGTCGCGTGAGCAGCTCGACCAGATCCAGGCGGCCCTGCGCTCCAGCTCGATCGTCAACGGGGTCGAGCGGCTGCTGGTCGGCTGAAGAGCCCGAGGGCCGGGCCCCCGGTTCCGGCGGGCCGCCCTCAGGCGGCCCGGGCCAGATCCAGCGTGGCCCAGACCTCGACCATCGCCGCCACCAGCTGGTCGACCAGCTCGTCGTCATGGAGCGGCGAGGGCGTGATGCGCAGCCGCTCGGTGCCCTTGGGCACGGTCGGGTAGTTGATCGGCTGGATATAGATGCCGTGCCGCTCCAGGAGCAGGTCGCTGGCCTGCTTGCAGCGGACCGGGTCGCCTACGAACACCGGCACGATATGCGACGGGTTGGCCATCACCGGGATGCCGGCGGCGGCCAGCCGGTTGGCCACGGTCCGCGCGCGCTCCTGATGGCGCAAGCGCTCCACGTCGCTGGACTTCAGGTGCCGGACGCTGGCGAGAGCCGCCCCGGTCACGGCCGGCGGCAGCGAGGTCGTGAAGATGAAGCCGGACGCATAGGAGCGGATCGCGTCGACCAGGGCCGCGGAGCCGGCGATATAGCCACCCAGCGCCCCGAACGCCTTGGCGAGCGTGCCCTGGATCACCGTCACCCGGTGCTGCTCGCCCAGCATCTGGGCAATCCCGCCCCCCCTCGGCCCATACATGCCGACCGCATGCACCTCGTCCAGGTAAGTCATGGCACCGTAGCGCTCGGCCAGGTCCAGGATCTCGCGGACCTTCCCGAAGCTGCCGTCCATCGAGTAGACGCCCTCGAACGCGATCAGCTTCGGCCGTTCCGGGGCGGTCTCGGCCAGCATCTGTTCGAGATGGGCGACATCGTTGTGCCGGAAGATGCGCTTGGGTGCCCGGCCGTTGCAGATGCCCGCGATCATGGAGGCGTGGTTCTTCTCGTCGCTGAACACCACGCAGTCGGGCAGGAGCTTTGCCAAAGTGGAGAGCGCCGCCTCGTTGGCGACATAGCCCGAGGTAAACACCAATGCTGCCGGCTTGCCGTGCAGGTCGGCCAGCTCGCGCTCCAGCGCCACGTGCAGGTAATTGGAGCCGCTGATGTTGCGGGTTCCGCCGGCACCGGTGCCGTGCCGGGCGACCGCCACCTGGCCGGCCTCGACCACGCGCGGATCAGTGCCCATGCCCAGATAGTCGTTGGAGCACCAGATCACCACCGGGCGCGGGCCATCCGGCGTGTGCCGAAGCGCTCGGGGAAAGGACCCGACCTGGCGCTCGAGATCGCAGAACACCCGATAGCGACCCTCAGCGCGCACGGCCGTGACCGCCTCGCGGAAGATGCGCTCGTAATCCATCAACCCTGTCCCGGCTCCGTTGCAACGACTGCTAGCCGGCGGAATGTGGGCCCCCGCCGGCCAAGCATCCAGCGATACAACACCATCTCGGCCAGGATGTCGCGGGTGAAGCGGCTCAGGCGGCCGGTTCAGGCCGCCTGAGCATACGTGAACGCATCACCGCAGCGAGCCAGACTCGCCTCCAGCCGGATCCGATCGAAGGCGTCGTCGTGCAGGAACACGACGCCGCCGGTCTCGAAGCCGTTGAACCGGGTCTTCAGCGCGTTGCTGTAGGCCCCCATCTGGCCGACCTCGATCCAGTCGCCCTCGTCCATGTCGGCCGGCAGGAGATGCGGGCCCGGCATGGAATCGATGCTGTCGCAGGTCGGCCCGAACAGGTCATAGGGGATGAGCGGCGCATCGCCGTAGCGGCCGCCCACCCGGATGGCACGCAGCGGGAACTGCGGGCCGATCCACTTCAGCTCCGCCAGATTGCCGTACACGCCATCATTCAGGTAGAGCGAGGTGCCACGGCGCAACTCCACGCGAGCGAACACCGAGGCCCCATCGGCAACCAGAGCGCGTCCGG
>NZ_WUJP01000815.1 GCF_009806515.1 Geminicoccus flavidas
GCTCGCACTGCAAGGGCGTGCCGGCTAGCCCGTACTGGTGGAGTGCCGCCTTGATCGTCGCCACGAACACGTCGAAGCCCGGCTCATCGCCCCGGTAGCGGCCAGGAAAGCCGCCGCCCACGTCGATCATGTCAACGGCACCGGCCTCCGCCACCACCTGGCCGCACAGCGCGATCGCCCGGTGGAACGCCATCGGGTCCAGGCACTGCGAGCCGACATGGAAGGTGATGCCGACGCTGCGCGCGAACGCGCGGCAGGCGCGCACCAGGGCCGGCGCCTCCTCGACATCGCAGCCGAACTTGCCGGTGAGCGTGAGCACGGCACCCTCGCCCGGCACGGCCAGCCGTACGAACAGGTCGAGGTCCTTGGCCCGGTTGGTCACCTGGACGATCTTGGCCAGCTCCTCCTCGTGGTCGAGGACGAAGCTGCGCACGCCGTGCTCGAAATAAGCCTCGGCGATCGCCTCCGGCGACTTCACCGGATGCATGAAGTGGCAGACGGCACCGGGGAACTGGCGCCGGATCTGGCGCACTTCGCCAATCGAGGCCGTGTCGAAGTGACGGATGCCGCCCTTCCACAAAGCATCGAGAACCGGGTCGGCGTCGTTGCATTTCACGGCATACAGGACGTCGCCCGGGAACTGGGCGATCATCTGCCGCGCCGTACGCTCGACGACGTGGGGCCGGACACCGACAATGGGGTGGGAGCCGAGGTGATGGGTAAGCAACGCCTCGGCGCTGCCGTAGCTAGGGGTCATTTCCAACCTTCCGAGAGACCACCAAGGGTCCAGGGCTGATCAGAAAGCCGCCGCCGCGCGCGCCGCAGTGCATGGGCTTCTTTTCGTGTGGGCGGTAGATAGGGTCACCACCCTCGCGAGGCAAGGGATAATTACCCCCGTTTTCAACCGGGCTTAACGCTGTGGACCCGACGCAAGGGCCACCAGGTCGCCGATCCGCAGGCGTGGCGCGGGTTCGTCGCCCAGGATCGGCACCAGGTTCCAACCGAACAGCGGGAAGCCGGCAGTATCCGAGTGCACGCGGCGCAGGGTGCGCAACGGCTCCTCGCCTAGCCGCTCCCCGCTAGCCTGGTCGGTCGTGGTGACGATGCAGCGCTCGCAGGGGCTGACCAGCCGGAAGACCGTCGTCCCGGCGCGCAGCCAGGGTGCCTCGTCCTCCGCCCATGCCGGCAGGCCGTCCACGATCAGGTTCGGCCGGAAGCGCGCCATCGGCACCGGCTCCGCGCCCGCTTCGGCCAGATGGTCGTTGAGCCGTGCCAGGGAGGAGGTGCTGGCCAGGAGCAGCGGGAAGCCGTCAGCAAAGCCGGTACGGGCGTCGGGCGGCGAGATGGCGGGATCGCAGGGGCGCAGCGCCTCGGGCGCGAAGCGGACCAGATGCACGGCACGGCCGAGAAACTCGGAAAGCAGCCGGTCGGTCTCTAGCGATTGCGGGATCGCCGGCAGCCGCTGGCCCCAGACCGTCACGCCCATTCGCTTGTCGCCATCGGCCCGCAGGACCGGATGGCGCTGCCCGTCCAGGATGAGCACGAGCCAGCCGTCCTCGAGCGCGGTGTCGATCCTCGCCAGTGCCGGGAGCTCGCGCTGGGTGAGGAACCGGCCGCCTGGCCGCACCACCATCCAGCGCCGGTCATGGGCCAGCCCCATGGGCTCGACGGGGGCCGCCTCCACCGGAATGCCGCGGCAGCCCTTGATCGGGTAGATCCACAGCCCGGTGATCCGCCCCGTGTGCATCAGCCGATCCTCGTCGCCGCCAGCGCCGCCTCGTCGAGCTGCACGCCCAGGCCCGGCGCCTCGCCCAGTTCGATGCAGCCATCCGCATCCGCCTCTATGGGTGCCACCAGGCCATGGTCGCGCCTGGCCGTGGTCCATTCCGGCGGGTCATAGGGAAATTCCAACGGCAGCATCGGCCCCAGGCCCGCCACCAGATGAGCGTTGGCGAGCAGGCCGATGCCGTTGCCCCAGGTATGCGGCGTAAACGCGATCCCGGCCGCACGCGCCTCGCGGAACAGCTCGTTTAGGCCGGAGATGCCCCCGCCGCACACCGCATCGGTCTGCAGGACATCGACGCAGCCCTCCCGGATCCAGCTGCGCATGCTCTCCATGTCGCGGGCGAGCTCGCCGCCCGCGATGCGGATCGGCGTGGCGTCGCGCAGCGCCTTCATGCCGGCGACATCGGCGCGGTGCAGCGGCTCCTCCAGCCAGAACACGCCGAGCGGCTCCAGCGCCCGTGCCACGGCCAGCGCATCCTTGAGCGTCCAGGACGGGCTGGTGTCCCAGGGCATCCGCCAGCCCTGGTTGCAGTCGACCATCAGCTTCATGCTGCCGCCCACCGCCGCGCGGATCGCTTCGACTTTGGCCACGTCGCGGCGCCAGTCAGCCTCGTGGAAGCGGACCTTCATCCAGCGAAAGCCGCGCTCGGCGAACGCTTCCGCCTGTGTAGCCATCTCGTTCGGCTCGCGCAGCGTGCCGGACGACGCGTAGCAGGGTACCCGGCCGGACGAGCCCCCCAGCAGGCGCCAGACCGGCTGGGCGGTGATCTGGCCGAACAGGTCCCAAAGGGCGATGTCGAGTGGCCAGAGCCGGCCATAGAAGAAGGACAGGTTGTCGATGATCCGGAAATGCCGGCCGAGCGCGCGCGCGTCCTGACCGATGAACAGGTGCTCGTTGCCGCGCAGGCCGGGCATCGGGTCGCCCGCCCCCACCCCGGTCAGGCCGCTCTCGGTGGTAACGCGAACCAGATCGACCACGAAGCGGCGGCGAGGCACGGGGTCCCAGGAGGCCCGGAAGGGCGGGTTCAGATCGATCGCGTGATGCGAAAGCTCGATCTTCGCGATTTTCATCCAGGGTTGCTCCCACCATGTCCCTTGCGGCGCGTCATGCCGCCCGGATAGCACGGGAGGCAGGCGGTGGCGGAGAGCATTGCATGGCGACCAGCTTCGGGCTCGAGCGGGGAACCCCCATCGCCTATGGCGAGGACCGGGCGCTGGCTTTGGCGGAGGACGTTACGGCCCTAGTCGGCCCGGCCGCCCGGGTCCTGCTGGTCGCGGACCGGGCGATCGCCACGCTGGACCGGGTGGTCGCGATGCGCGAGCGCCTGGCGATGGCCGGGCACCAGGCGGTGATGTACGCGGAGATCACGGGCGAACCCGACAGCGCTCGGATCAATGCGGCGGGTGCCGCCGGCCGGGCGGCGCAGGCGCAACTCGTGATCGCCGTGGGCGGTGGCTCGGCCATCGACGCCGGCAAGCTCGCGGCGGTGACGGCTCTGGGCGAGGCGCCCGCCGACGCCTACGGTCTGTGTGCGACGCCGCTGCCGGCCCGCACCCTGCCGATCATCGCACTGCCCACCACGGCCGGCACCGGGGCCGAGATGACCCGCACCGCCGTGTTCACCAACAGCCACGGCCACAAGGTCTGGGCCTGGGGCGAGGAACTGCGCCCGGCCCTGGCGGTGCTGGATCCCATGCTGTCGACCAGCCTGCCGGCCAAGCTCACCGCCTGGACCGGCCTGGATGCGCTGGTTCATGCCATCGAGGCGGCCACCAATCGCCGTGCCAACCCCCTGGTGGCGGCTTCTGCCCTGCAGGCGATCCGGCTGGTCGCGCGGCATCTCGGCACGGCCCTGGACGAGCCGCGCAACCTGGAAGCGCGCGGCGGGATGCTGATGGCAGCGGCACTGGCCGGCAGCGCCATCGACAATGCCGGCACCGGCGTCGCTCATGCGGTCGGCCATGCCATGGGCACCCATGCCCATGTGCATCATGGCCGGGCGGTG
>NZ_WUJP01000816.1 GCF_009806515.1 Geminicoccus flavidas
GCGCTGGCGCTCGGCGCTGCCCTGGAAGCCAACCAGGAGGCGGCGCCACGCCAGCATGCCGAGGTCGCGGCGGCCCTGGGGGTGCTGCCGGACGATCTGGTCGCCAGCTACGACCGATTGCTCGACGAGGTCGAGATCGGCCGTGACCTCGCCGATGTCGGGCTCGGGCCGGAGCAGACCGAGGCGATCTATGCCACCACGCTCGGCCCGGAGAACCTGCCCATGCTCCAGGCGAACTGCCGGCTGTTTACCGAGGAGGAACTGCACGAACTGGTGGCGACGGTGCTGGCCGGCTGAGCCCGGCCGGAACGTCCCCTTGCCGGCGACCGCCTGACTTGCCCTGGCTCTATCTCACCATCGCCATCGTCGCCGAAGTGATCGCGACCTCCGCGCTGAAGGCATCCGACACCTTCACCAGGCTCTGGCCGAGCCTCGTCACGCTGGCCGGTTATGCCGTGGCGTTCCTGTTCCTGTCCCTGGCGATGCGCAGCTTCCCGACCGGCGTGGTCTACGCGATCTGGTCGGGCGTCGGGATCGTCCTGATCACCGCGGTGAGCTGGATCTGGTTCCGCCAGCCGCTCGACCTGCCCGCGCTGATCGGGCTTGGCCTGATCGTGGCCGGCGTCCTGGTGGTGAACCTGTTCTCAGAGAGTGTCCGGCACTGAGCCCTTGCCCGAGCTTGGCACCAGAAGCACCCGGAAGAAGGCACGGCCGCGGACCGCCATGCGAGGGTTGCCCTCACTTCGAAAACTGTTGAAGGTTCCACAAGGGGTGTTCGGACCCGCCGCAGGATACAATCCGGGATGACGGCGCCGCAGAAGCGCCATGCTGTCGAGTGGGGAGCGGTATCGATGAGGATTTCGAGCAAGGGCGTGCTGTTTGCAGGGGTCGCCGCCGTCATCGGCTGGTCGGCAGCGGCCGATGCGCGCGACCTGACGGCGGTGGGCTTCGGCGGCGCCATCCAGGATGCGTTCCGCAAGGCCTACTTCGCCCCCTACGCGGCCGAAAAGGGCATCACCATCCTCGAAGACACGACGAATGGCGGCCTGGCCAAGCAGAAGGCCATGGTGGAGGCCGGCAACATCGTCTGGGACGTGATGCAGATGGAAGACGACGAGGTGACCATGGCCTGCGAGGCCGGCCTGCTCGAGGAGATCGACTGGTCGACCCGCCCCAACGCCGCCGACATCGACCCGTCCCTGTTCAAGGACTGCGCAGTCGGCGCGCTGAGCTGGGCCCTCATCCTGACCTATGACGGCGACAAGATCCAGGACGGGCCGAAGACCTGGGCCGACTTCTGGAACGTCGAGAAATGGCCGGGCAAGCGGGGCCTGCGCAAGACCGCAAAGCTCACGCTCGAGGTCGCCCTGATGGCCGACGGCGTGCCGCCGCAGGACGTCTACGACGTCATCGCCACGGAGGAGGGCCAGGACCGGGCGTTCGCCAAGCTCGATGAATTGAAGCCGCACATCCAGTGGTGGGAAAGCGGCGCCCAGCCGCAGGAGTGGCTTTCCTCCGGGGATATCGTGATGACCGCGGCCTATAACGGCCGGGTCAGCAATGCCCAGGACGAGGGCAAGAACTTCCAGGTCTCGTGGGACGGCCAGATCAACTCGGTGGAGTTCTGGGCGATCATGAAGGATTCGCCCAACCTCGAGCAGGCGATCGACCTGGTCGACTTCATGATGACCAAGGAGCCTCAGGTCGAGTTCGCCAAGACCATCCCCTACGGGGTGAGCAACACGAAGGCCATGGAGGAACTGCCGCCCGAGGTCCTGGCGCGGCTGCCGTCTGCGCCGGACAATCTCAAGAATTCGGTCCGCTTCGACGCCGACTTCTGGATCGACCACAACGAGGACCTGTCGGAGCGCTTCGCCGCCTGGGTCGCGCAGTAACCTCCAGTCGGCAGGCCGGACCGCGTGATCGTGCCAGTTCGCGTGGTCGGGCACGGCATCGGGATCGGAGAGCATGGCGGTTGCTGTTGCGCATGGCGCCGAAGCGGCGGAACTGCGGCGGGCCTGGCATCGCTCGGGCCAGCGCCGTCGGCTGGTGTCGCTGCTCCTGGTGGCACCACTGTTCCTCTACGTGCTGCTGGCCTTCATGCTGCCCATCGGCCTGGTGCTCTACCGGGCCTTCGAGAATCCCGAGCTGATCGAGGCCTTCCCCGAGACCGCGTCCGCCTTGTCCGGCTGGGACGGCGGCGAGGGGTTGCCGCCGGACCCGGTGTTCGCGACCTTCGCACGCGAACTCGCGGACGCGCCCAAGCGGGCGACCGCCGAAGCGGCGCGCCGGCTGAACTACGAGATCAGCGGCTTTCGCACCCTGATCTCGAGCAGTGCCCGCAAGATCGATTCGATCGAGCCGGCCGAGCCTTCAGCGATGCGCGCAGCACTGGTCGCACTCGATGAGCGCTGGGGCGAGCCCGCCTACTGGCATGCTATGAAGCGGGCCACGCCGTCCTACACGCCCTACTACATCCTGGCGGCGCTCGACCTGCGCCAGGACGACCGGGGCGACGTCGTGCTGGCCCCAGAAGACCAGCGCACCTATGTCGACATCCTCCTGCGCACCTTACGCATTGCTGCCGTGGTCACCCTGATCTGCCTGCTCCTGGGCTTTCCGCTGGCCAACCTAATGGCGACCGCGTCCGGCCCCTTTGCCGTGATCCTGATGATCGCGGTGATGCTGCCATTCTGGACCTCGCTCCTGGCGCGCACCTCGGCCTGGATCGTGCTCCTGCAGAAGGAGGGGCTGGTCAACTCGCTGCTCGCCCGGCTGGGCCTGATCCATGCACCGCTCGAGCTGATCTTCAACACCACGGGTCTCTACATCGTGATGGTGCACATGATGCTGCCCTTCATGGTGCTGCCGCTCTACGCCACCATGAAGGGCATCCCGCCGCATTTCATGAAGGCGTCGGCCTCGCTGGGCGCCCATCCGCTGCGCGGCTTCCTGCACGTCTATCTGCCGATGACCCTGCCGGGCGTGGGCGCCGGCGCGCTCCTGACCTTCATCGTGACCGTGGGCTACTACATCACGCCCTCCCTGGTCGCGAGTGCTGGCGACCAGATGGTCGGCTACTTCATCGCCTTCTTCGCCAACACGACGATCAACTGGGGCATGGCCTCGGCGCTGGGCATGGTGCTGCTGGCCTGCGTGGTCGTCCTCTATCTGCTCGCCGCCCGCATGGTCGGCATCCGGCAGCTCGCCGGACTGAAGTGAGCGCAGGACCATGCAGTACCGCCACCAGATCGCTCTCGCGCGCACGCTGCGCCATCTGTTCGGTGCCGCGATGGTGCTGTTCCTGCTGGCTCCCCTCGCCGCCGTGGTGCCGCTCTCATTCAGTGCGGGCAGCTTCCTGTCCTATCCGCTGCCGGGCCTTTCCCTGCGGTGGTACGAGACGGTCTTCCTGGACGGCCCCTGGCTCGCGACCCTGAAGAACAGCCTGATCGTCGGCACGGTGGCGACGATCGCCGCGACCGTGCTCGGCACGCTGGCGGCCTATGCCTTCGCGCGCCGCGACCTGCCGATGCCCACGGCCGTGCTGGGCTTCCTAATCGCACCGATGATCGTCCCGCCGGTGATCAGCGGGCTCGGCATGTATTTCCTGCTGGCCTGGCTCGGCCTGACCTCGACCATGGCGGGCGTGATCGTGGCCCATACCGTGCTGGCGGCCCCCTTCGTCCTGATCACGGTGACCGCCACGCTGCAGGGCTTCGACATGAGCCTCCTGCGCGCGGCCGCGAGCCTGGGCGCCTCGCCGACCAAAGCCTTCCTCACCATCGTAGTGCCGGTGATCACGCCGGGCATCGTGGCCGGCGCGCTGTTCGCCTTCATGACCTCCTTCGACGAGGTGGTGGTGACCCTGTTCCTGGCCGGGCCCGCCCAGCGCACCCTGCCGCTCAAGATGTTCGAGGGGCTGCGGGACAATATCGAGCCGTCGATCCTGGCAATGGCGACGTTCCTCATGGTGATCGCGGCGATGACCCTGATCGTTTCCGTCGTCCTGATGAAGAAGAACACCCGGAACCTGGGCGGGCGGCTCGGCAGGGCCATGGCGGAGACCGGCGAATGACGCGCGGCAACATCGTCGAGTTCGCGGGCGTGCAGAAGTCCTATGATGGTCGGCACCTGGTCATCCACGACCTCGACCTCGGCGTCCGGCACGGCGAGTTCCTGACCCTGCTCGGCGCCTCGGGCTCGGGCAAGACCACGACCCTGATGATGCTGGCCGGTTTCGAGACGCCGACCCGTGGGCACATCCTGATGAAGGGCGTGCCGATCGAGCACCTGCCGCCGCACCGGCGCGGTATCGGCGTGGTGTTCCAGAACTACGCTCTGTTCCCGCACATGAGCGTCGCGCAGAACCTGGCCTATCCGTTGAAGATGCGTGGCGACGACCGGGCGACGATCGCGGCCAGGGTCGAGAAGTTCGTCCACATGGTGCGTCTGGAAGGCATGGAGCACCGCCGCCCCTCCGAACTGTCGGGCGGCCAGCAGCAGCGCGTGGCGCTCGCCCGGGCACTCGTGTTCGAGCCGGATCTCGTGCTGATGGACGAGCCGCTGGGCGCCCTGGACAAGGCACTGCGTGAGCACATGCAGGACGAGATCCGGCAGATCCACCGCGAGCTCGGGGTGACGGTCGTCTACGTGACCCACGACCAGTCCGAGGCGCTGGCCATGTCCGACCGGATCGCGATCTTCCAGGATGGCAGGATCGCGCAGATCGCGGCCCCGGAGGAACTGTACGAGCGCCCTGCCAGTACCTTCGTGGCGGGCTTCATCGGTGAGAACAACCTGCTGGCCGGCCGGGCCGACGGCAGCGCCGCGGACGGCCGCTGCCGGATCACGCTCGCTTCCGGTGCGGAGGCCATGGCAGCCCTGCCCCACAACCGCGCCCTCCCCACCGCCCAGGTGACGCTCGCCGTCCGGCCGGAACGGCTCGCGATCGGCCGGCCTGCCGAGCTGCTCGCCAACCGGTTGCGCGGCCGGATCACCGACGTCACCTATCTGGGTGATCACCTGCGCGCACAGGTCGACATTGGCGGCGGACAGCGGATGATTGTGCGCAAGCCGGTCGACCAGTTCCCCGAGCGCCCGGCGATCGGCGCGGAGATCCTGGTCGGCTGGCGCGAGGAGGACGGGCTGGTGTTCAGCTAGGCCGCCGAATCAGGCCTGCTTCAGCCACCAGCTGTCCGGCCGGTAGATCCCGAAATGGGCGCCCGGTTCCCAGTTGTAGATGCCTTCCGCCGGCAGGTTCATCAGGCCCGGCCGGGTGGCCACCGGCTGCAACACGCCGCCGACCAAGCCGATCGTCCAGACATTGGCGGCATGGTTCTCCAGGATCTGCAGCCAGATCGCCGCCTGGGCCTGTTCGTCCTCGGCAAAGCGCCAGTCCTCGAACAGCTTCATCAAAGCCTTAGCCTCGGGCAGATCCGGCTTCTCCCCGGCCATGCCCTTGGTCTCCATGTATTGACCCCATTTCGGCCACTGCGCCTGGTCCTGCGCCGTGGGCACGAACTCGACCGGCGGGTAGTCCGGCTGGGGGATGCCGTTCTCCACGCCGTACCAGATCGTCATGAGCGCTTCGCCCGAGAAGACCCGGTTGCGCAGCACGTCCCGCTGGGAAGGCTTAACGTCGATGCCGAAGCCGATCTCCCGCCAATTGGTCGCGACTAATTCCAGGACGTCGCTCTGCTCACTGTCCTCGCCTGCGGTCTCGACCACCAGGCGCAGGTCACGGCCGTCGGGGAGCTTGCGGAAGCCGGCCGGCCCCATCTTCAGCCCGAGCTGGTCGAGCAGCTCGTTCGCCTTGCCGGTATCGAAACCGGTATTGGCCGTGCCGAGCTCGTCGCGCCAGAGCGGGCTTTCCGGCATCACCGTGTTGTTGGACGGCACCGCCAGGCCGAAGAACAGGAACTGGTTGATCGCCTCGCGGTCGATCCCAATGGCCAGCGCCTTGCGGAAGCGCACCTCACGGAACATCGCCCGCCAGACCGGGTCGGCGGCATGCAGGTTCGGGAACAGCGCCAGATGTGCGCCACTCGCCTGCTTCCACAGCCGGGTCACCAGACCGTTGCGCTGCTCGCTCTCCTTCAGGAAGGTGTAGTCCTTGAAGAACAGGCCGCGCGCCTGCAGGTCGGTCTCCCCTGCCCCGGTCTTGATCGGGATCAACTTGCTGTCGACCACGTCCATCACCACTTGGTCGATGTAGGGCAGCTGCACGCCGTTCTGATCGACCCGGTGGAAATACCGGTTGCGCACCGCGACGAAGCGCTCCGACGGCGGCGGGGTCTGCAGCACCCAGGGCTGCACGTCCGGCATCTCCGGATTGTCGATCTTGCTGATGCGGTCCTTGCGGCCGAACAGGTCGCCCCAGTCGCGCGACTTGGTCTTGGCGATCTGCTGGGCGAGCTCGTCGGACTTGGCGTATTTCTCGTGGAACGGCTTCAGGTAATGGGCCGGCCGGTAGAGATAGATCGGTGCCGCCGCCGCGAGTGCCGGCAGGAAGAATGGGTTGGGCTGCTTCCAGGTGTAGCGGACGGTCAACTCGTCGGGATAGCTCACTTCGGGCGGCTCGCCATCCATGACCATCTGGACGTCCGGCCCGGTCGGCATCAGCGTCGGGTTGTTGGCGACGTCCTCCCAGTAGAACCGGAAATCCTCCGAAGTGAACGGATGGCCGTCCGACCAGCGATGGCCCGGGCGCAGGTGGAAGGTGAAGGTCCGCCCTTCTTCGACCTCGAACGCCTCCAGGAGGTCGGGCACCAGCCGGTAGTCCAGGTCGTAGCCCACCAGCCGGGCATAGCCGTAGATGGTGAGCAGCCGCGTGTCGCGCGCCCGGCCGATCAGCGTGCGCAGCGTGCCACCCTGCTGCCCCGGCTGCTCGACCTCCACCACCAGCGGCACCTCGGGCGGGCCGCCGTCGGCCGCGATCGCGCGCCGCCGCGGCAGGAAGCTGCAGCCGGCGGCGAGGGCGGCGGTCTCGATCAGGATCCGGCGGGTAATCATGGCAGGGGCGCTCCCCGGTACGGCAATGATTTGATCAAATGACGCTCAGGCGGCGATCTTCGGCTGCTCGGACAGCATCCGGACCTGATGGCCCGGTTCCACCTCGATCAGACGGGTCGGCTGCTCGCCCACGGTGAACGGTGACGGCCAGCCGGACGGCCGGCCCGAGCCGCCGGCGAGCAGGGCGCCCAGGTCCAGCGTACGGTCGGGATCCGGCTCGGGCACGGCGGCCAGCAATGCGCGGGTATAAGGATGGCGCGGGTTCGCGAACAACTGGTCGGTCGTGGCGATCTCGACGATCCGCCCGCCGCTCATCACCGCGATCCGGTCGGCCACGTAGCGAACCACCGCCAGGTCGTGGGCGACGAACAGGTAGGTCAGGTCCAGGGCCTGCTGCAGGTCGCGCAGGAGGTTCAGGACCTGGGCCTGCACCGAGACGTCCAGTGCCGAGACCGGCTCGTCGCACAGGAGCAGGTCGGGCTGCAGCGCCAGGGCCCGGGCAATGCCGATGCGCTGGCGCTGCCCGCCGGAAAAGCTGTGCGGGTAGCGGCGCAGGTGGCGGCTGCCGTCCAGGCCCACCGCCTCCAGGAGCTGCCGGGCGCGTGCCTCGCGCTCCCTGGCTGTGCCGATGCCGTGGATCACCAGCGGCTCGGCCACGATGTCGAGCACGGTCATGCGCGGGTCGAGCGAGCTGTAGGGGTCCTGGAACACGTACTGGACGTTGCGGCGAAACCGGCGCAGTGCCGCCGCATCGAGCGTGGCGACGTCGATGGCCCCCTGCTCGCCATGGAAGATGATCTTGCCGCTGTCGGGGGTGAGCCCGCGCATGATCATCTTGCTGACCGTGGTCTTGCCCGAGCCGCTCTCGCCGACAAGGGCGAAGCTCTCGCCCTTGTTGATGGTGAAGCTGACATCATCCGCGGCGACGATCTCCAGCCAGGCGCCGCTGAACGGCCCGCCCTTGCGGGCCAGAAAGCGCTTGTTGAGCCCCTGCACCTCGAGGAGCGGCGCGCCACGGGCGGGCCCGCCCCGGCTGGCCGGCCGGTGCAGGGCCTGCGCCTGGCCGACATCGATCGCGCGCAGCCCCTTCAGCCGCACAGAGCGGTCAGTGGTCAGCCGCGGTACCGCGCCGATCAGGCCCTGGAGATAGGGATGCTGCGGACGGGTCAGCAGTTCGCGGGTAGAGCCCCGCTCCACGACCTTGCCGCGATAGAGCACGACCACGTCGTCGGCGATGTTGGCGACCACCCCCAGATCGTGGGTGATGAACAGGATCGACATGCCGAGCTCGGCTTGGAGGTCCTTCAGCAGCTTGAGGACCTGAGCCTGGACCGTCACGTCGAGCGCGGTGGTGGGCTCGTCCGCGATCACCAGGTCCGGACGGCACACCAGCGCCATGGCGATCACCGCGCGCTGGCGCAGCCCGCCCGACAGCTCGAACGGATAGGCGGCATAGGCCCGGTCGGAATCGGGGAAGCCCACCAGGCGCAGCATCTCCTTGGTTCGCGCCCGGGCAGCCCTGGCATCCAGCCCCTCGTGCAGGGTCAGCACCTCGTCGATCTGGTTGCCGATCCGGTGCAGCGGCGAGAGCGAGCTCATCGGCTCCTGGAAGATCATCGAGATCCGCTGGCCGCGCAGGGCGCGACGCTGCACGCTGTCCTGGCCGAGGCTGGCCAGGTCGACGATCTTCCCGTCGAGCAGGAAGCGCATCGCACCCCGCTCGATCCGCGCCCGCTCCGGCAGGATGCCCAGGATCGCCTGGGAGATCACGGTCTTGCCGGAGCCGCTCTCGCCCACCAGCGCCACGGTCTGGTGGCGCGGCACCACGAAGGATGCGCCGCGCACCGCCTCCACCCGCCCCTCGTCGGCCAGGAAGCTCACGAACAGGTCGTCGACCTCGAGCAGTGGGGTGGTCACGCCGCTGCTGGCCCCCGGAATAGCGTGTCACTGGCGCGAAACGTCGCGTCCGGCCGATCTTGGAGGAGACCGATCGCCCGGTCGAGAGCCACGAAGCCGGAGGCGTCGGTCACGAGATGATGGCTGAGCAGGCCGAGCGGGCCGGCATGCCGTGCTACCGCCGCATCGAGCGCCGCGACGATCTCCACGGCGTCCAGGTGGCGGCGATCTTCCCTCCAGCGGATCACGTCGACATGGGTGTCGCGCTGGCACAAGCCCGGCACGGGCGGGGGGCTGCGGCGGCCGGCAAAGGTCGACAGGCCGGTGAAGCCTAGTTCCGGCAGCCGCGCGCGCAGGCCGGGCTCGATCCGGTTCCAGGGCGGCACCAGGACCGGGACGAACCGCTCCCCGAACCGCTCGGCCAGCATGACCCTCGCGGCCACCAGCCGCCCGTCCAGGTCCAGACGGTCGACCAGCTCGCACTTGCGCCCGTCCAGACTGCGATGGTCCTGATGGGCTAGGCCGTGCTGGAGCACCTGCGCCCACGGGCAGGCCAGGATCCGCCGGACCGCCGCCGCTTCCAGCCGCTCGGGCACTACCGCGAGGGCGATCGGCACGGCGTGCGCTTCGGCGATGGCGAGCAGCCGCTCCAGGCGCGGATCATCCGCCGCCGCATCGTCGTCACGCCACCAGAAGGTCACCGCAGCAGCTCCAGGATCAGCCCGGCACTGGCCGCGGCACCGTCGAACGCCCAGGCCTGGCTGATCGCGACATCCTGCTCGGCGGCGCGCGCGATCGCCAGGGCCAACTGCCCGGGCGTGAGGTCGGCCTCGTCCAGCAGCACCGCCCGGCCGAGCTCCGCCAGCCGGGCGGCGCGGCGTCGCTGCTCGGTCTCGCCACCGGCGGCATAGGGGACCAGCACCATCGGTGCCGCCGCCATCAGCGCCTCGGCGACCGTGTTGTAGCCGGCCTGTGAGACGGATATGCGACAAGCGGCGAGCCGCTCGGGCAGGTCGGCCAGATGGGCGTCGACCCGGCCGGAGCGCCCGCGCAGGGCAGCGAGCCTCCCCCGCTCCGCATCCTTCAGTGCAGCGCCGCCCACGAGCTGCCAGGGCTCGCCGGCCAGTGACCCGTCGATCCGGCAGACGGCGGCGGCCTCGAGCAGCCGGCCGCCGACCCGCCCGCCCCCCGCCGACACCAGGATGCCGCGGCGCACGGGAGCGGGCCGGACCGGCCGGTCCAGGACGAAGCCGGTATAGCGGAGCAGTGGGTCCAGCTCGTCGGCATGGGGAAAGGTGGCGCCCAGCGGCAGAAAGGCCGGATTGCCATGGACCAGGATCCGGTCGTAATAGGCCAGCGCCAGGTCGCGCATCGCGACGGACTTCTCCGGCTGCGCCTTCTCGGCCAGCACGTCGCGCAGCGAGCAGACCAGCCGGCCGCCGCTGCCGCGGACTAGGTCGAGTGCCGGCAGCAGTTCGTCGCGGAAGGTCCGCCGGCCGAACGGGAACAGCTCGGTGACCAGGACGTGCGGCCGGACCTCGTGGACCAGTGCCAGGAACGCCTCTTTCCGCGCCATGCGGCCGGCCTCACCCCATGCCCGGCCGGCGGCATCCCGCAGGTCCCGAAAGTCCGCCCCCGCACTCACCGGATCGAGCTGGACGAAGCGCACCCCTGGGGGGCAGGCGAACCTCGTGGGCGGACCGCCGCTGGCCAGCACCGTCGCCACGCCCCGGCGCGCCAGGGCGGCGGCCACCGCCAGTGCCCGGCGCAGATGGCCGGTACCGAGCAGATGCTGGGTCCAGATCAGGACGCTCATGCGGCGGCCGGCACTGCCAGTGGTACGATGCCGACCCTGCCGTTCTCGATCAGGATCGCGTCCGCATGGCCGAACTCGACCGGTGGTGGGCCCTGCATCGTCCAGCCGGTACGGACCGCCAGTGCTGCCAGCATCAGGCCGCGATGGCCGATCACGACCTTGGCCCCCTCCAGATGGGGCGCCACGCGCACCGCCGCCTCCCGGTAGGACTCACCGCCCGGAGCGCGAAAATCCAGGCCCAGCGCCTCGCGCCTGGCCACTTCCTGCGGATCGCCCAGCCGCAGTTCGGCCAGGGAGCGCCCTTCCCAGCCGCCCCAGTCGAGCTCCACTAGGTCCGGCTCCACGGCGGCGGCCAGGCCCAGCAGGGCCGCGGTGGCGGTCGCGCGCAGGAGCGGGCTGGACTTGACCGGCAGGCCGCGAAAGCGCCCGGGCAGCCGCCAGTGGGCGACCTGCCGAGCACCCGCCTCCGAGAGGGGGATGTCCGCGCGACCCTGCAGGCGCCGCTCCTCGTTCCAGCGCGTCGGCCCGTGCCGGATCAGGAGCAGGGTCACCGCTCGCCGGTTTCCTCGCGGCGCACCCGGCGCGCCACCGCCAGGTCGAGTGCTGCGTCCAGCGCATGGGCGGCGGCCGCCTCGCTGTGGACCCGCTCGACATGGCGGATGCCGGCCTGGCCCATGCCAGCGCGGCGCTCGGGCTCGTCCAGGAGGATCATCATGCTGTTGGCGAATGAGACGGCATCGCCGCCGGTGGCGAGCAGGCCGGTGCGGCGATGCAGGACCACGTCGGCGACCCCGGTGCCGCGCCCGGCCACTACCGGCAGCCCGGCCGCCTGCGCCTCCAGGAACACCACACCATAAGCCTCGTTCAGCGCCGGCCAGACGAACATGTCCGAGGCAGCATAGACGGGCGGCAGCCGGTCTTCGGGCAGCGCGCCCGCGAACCGGACACGCTCCGGTTCGAACTGGGCGAACGCCGCACGGATCTTGGGTGCCGCCGGGCCGTCGCCCACCACCAGGAGCTGCCACGGCCAGGCGGTCAGCCGGGACAGCGCGTCGGCCAGCTGGAGATAGGAGCTGCGCTTGGCGTCATCGTCGCGCATCATCGCTACGGTGAGCAGCCACACCGCGCCCGGGTCGAGTCCGAAGGCCTGGGCCACCTCGCTGCGATGGGCGAAGCGTCGGGCATTCGCCTGGCGGAACGGCACCGTGTCGATGAAGGGCGGCAGGCGGCGCACCACGCCCTTGATCCGCGAGCCGGCGGCATGCATGCCGCGCAGGTCGACCTTGGTCATCGGCAAGAGCAGGTCGGCCCTCGACAGGGCGCGAATGGAGCCGGCATGGCCGACCGCCCAGCTGCCTTCGCGGCGCCGCCGGGCAAAGGAGGGCTCGGCCACCACATAGGGCACGCTCAACCGCTCCGACACGGTCGGGCCGATCAGGTCGGGCGCCTTGTGATAGCAGTGATAGGTGAACCAGAGGTCCGGCAGCCAGTCCCGTGCCAAGCGCAGGGACAGGCGGTTGGCGAGGCCGGCGGCGGTGTGGGCCAGGCGGAGCTGGTGAAGCTGGTCGCCCGTGCGGTCATAGCTGCGCAGCCGGCACACGACCCGGACCTCGTGGCCGAGACGCTCCAGGATCCGGATGAAGCCGCGGCTCATGCGCCGATCGCCGGAAGGGACCGGATGGTCTGGGGGCTTCATCGGCGCGTAGAACGCGATCCTCAACGTGGTTCCCTTCCGCGCTCACTGGCGGCGTCGCTGGTACTGGAGTTTCCCCCGCCCAGCGTTGCATCCAGTAGCCCCGCAATACGCTCGATACCACGCCTGGAGTCAAACCCGACGACTACGTCGCTGCGGGCCGCACGCCCATATGCCCGGCGCAGCTCGGGCCTGGCCAGCAGCTCGGCGAGTGCTGCGGCCAGGGCTGCCGGGTCGTCCGGCGGCACGAGCCGGCCGCTCACCCCGTCGCGGACCAGTTCGGCCACCGAGGCGGCATGGGTGGACAGGACCGGCAGGCCACAAGCCGCGGCTTCCACCACCACATTGGGCAGCCCGTCGCGATCGCCGTCCTCGGCGACTCGGACCGGCAGCACGAACAGGTCGGCACAGGCGTAGGCTTCCCGCACCCGGGCCGCCGGCTGTGGACCGGCGAAGTTCACGCGCCCGGCCAGACCCAGCGCGTGCGCCCGCGTGGCCAGATCCGACAGGAGCGGCCCGCCGCCCACATGCTCCAGCTGCCAGTGAAGCCCGGTGGGGAGCCGGGCCAGGGCGTCCAGGAGCAGGAACAGGCCCTTCTTCGGCACCGCACGCGCGATCGTGAGCAGCCGCACCGGGTCGCCGGGATCGCTGCCGTCGCGCGGCAGCCGCTCGGCTGGCGGGGCGAACCGGCAGGGATCGACGCCGTGATGGACCAGATGGACCCGGCCCTGCGGGGCCAGGGCCTGGAGATGACGAGCACCCGCCTCGGTGCAGGTGGCGCAGAAGCGTGCCTCTGCCAGCTTCTCCGCCTTGTCCCACACGGGTGTCGTCCAAATGTCCTTGGCATGGGCCGACACGGCGAACGGCAGGTCGCGCATCAGCGCCGCATAGCGCGCGACCGAGGCAGGCGTGTGCAGGAAATGTGCGTAGAGCAATGCAGTGTCCTGCGCCTGCTCGGTCGCCAGCACGCAGGCCTGACCGAAGCGGCGCACCCGGTTCTCGGTGGAATCGCGCCGGTAGTCGGCGAGATAGCGGCGCAGCGCCAGGGGATAGCCCGGCAGACGGGTGGCCGCCCGCACGGCAGCGGCCACGCGGGCCGGCTCGTCCTCCAGATATTCGGGCAGGTACCGCACCGGCGCCCGGACCGCCTCGTGCAGATCGTGGACCGCAGGATCGGTCGGATGGCGCAGCGACACAATCGCCAGCTCGAAGCCGCGCTGCTCCAGCCCCAGCAGTTCTTGGGCGATGAAGGTTTCGGACAGGCGGGGCCAGCCCTTCAGGACGACGGCGATCTTGGGCAGGACGGGTCTCGATCATGCGAAACTGGGGATGGATCGGCCGGGGCGCGGCCGCGCGGAGCCTGCCTGCGCTGCCTCGCCGACACAAGCTGGCAAGGCCGGCCGGTCA
>NZ_WUJP01000817.1 GCF_009806515.1 Geminicoccus flavidas
GGCGCTGCGGCGGGCCATCAGCCGGTGGACGATCGGGTCGCGCTCCAGCCAGGGGCGCATGAACTCCTCGATCCGCGGCAGGCCGTCCAGCATTCCGCTGATCCTGCCGCCGGCGGGTGCCCGCCAGCCCGGCAGGGCGTGGAGGCAGGCGGCCATGATCGAAGGGTCGCGCCGGCCATCGTCGGGAAGCATGCGCAGCAGGCCCAATTGCTCGGCGCGCTCCGCACGGATCGCCTGCTCCAGCCGCGGCCGGGTGCGTGGCACCACCAGCGCCGGCTTGCCGAAGGACAGGATCTCGCAGAACGTGTTGTAGCCGCCCATCGCGACCACGCCGAGCGCCCGGTCGAACAGCGGCTCGGTGCGGGCGGCGAAGGTCAGCATGGTGACCTCGGGCAAATGCTGGGCGCGTTCCAGGAAGGCGGCGCGCTGTTCGCGATGCATGAAGGGTCCGAGCAGCACCACGGCCGGATGCGGCAGGCTCCGGTCGGTCTCGTAGGCGGAGAGCACCCAGTCGATCAGGTCCTCGCCATCGCCGCCGCCGCCGGTGGTGACCAGGATATAGGGCCGGTCCGGCAGCTCGATGGCCGGCTCCAGGCCGGCCGTCTCGGAGACGTGGCGGCGCAGATAGCCGGTGAAGCGGGTCTTGGCGGCGAGCCCGGCCCAGTCGTGGATCTGGTCCAGCGGGTCGCTCATCTCCGGCGTGCCGTACACCCAGATCTCGTCATAGAGCGAGCGCAGGGCCGGCAGCACGTTCTTGCGCCGCCACTCCTCCTCCAGGCTGGCCGGGTCGTCCATCACGTCGCGCAGGCCCAGCACCAGCCGGGTGCCGCGCTCCTTGAGCAGGCGCAAGGTGTGCTCGACCTCGCCGCGCAGGCCCAGCGGCTCCTTGTCGACCAGGAACACGTCGGGATCGAAGATCGCCGCGGCGTGCTCGATGATCGAGCGGCGCATCTCCAGCGTCTTCTCCAGGTCGATATGCAGCCCAAGCGGCGTGTAGTCGCCATTGCGCAGCTTGATGACGCCGGGAATGCGGATGAAGTCGACGCGGGTCTTGAAGTCGAAGCTGCCGATGATCGGCGAGCCGGACAGGATCAGGACCGACAGGTCCTTGAATCGCTCGACCAGATGATGCGCGATGGTCCGGCAGCGCCGCAGGTGGCCCAGGCCAAAGCTGTCATGGCTGTAGATCAGAAGGCGGGCGTGATCGTTCATGCGGCTCTGATCCGTGGGCGGCCGGCGGCGGAACATGGCAGATTTCGCCGCCGCCGCCTACCTGCGGACGAAAGCGCGCCTCGGGCACCTCGCCGTTTACCTACATGAACGGATGCCTGGGCAGGTCGAAGGGCGTCAGCAGAAAGCGGCGGAAGACCTCCAGATAGCCGCCGTCGAAGACGTAGTGCCCGTTCTCCTGGCGGAGCAAGGTGCGATGCTCGCGGTAGTAGCGGGGAATCGCGTACCAGGGCAGGTCCGGTCGCTTATGATGGACGTAGTGCAGGTTGTTGTTGAGGAACAGAAAGCTCATCAGTGGGCCGGCCTCGACTAGGGCGGTGCGCTCCTCCGGGGTCTCATGCGCGATGTGCTCGCAATAGGAGCGGACCAGGCTCAGCGAGGTGCCGGGCAGGACGAACAGCAGGAGATACTGCCAGACCGGCAGGCCGCAGACCTCCGTCACCCAGTAGAGCACCAGCGCCACCGACGGCACATGCCAGAGCCAGTATGCGAGGTTGGCGCGATCGCCGCGCAGCAGGGCCAGCGCCTCGTAACGCAGGAACTGGCCCACGATCAGGAACGGGCCGACCGTCAGCCGCCCGAGCAGAGTGTGGTTGAAGACCAGGACTTGGCGCCACCAGCCCGGCAGCGTGGCCCAGCGCTCCGCCGGGACATAGTAGCTTTCCGGATCACGGCGAGGATCGGTCAGGTGATGGAGCTTGCGGTGATGGGCCAGATGCGAGGCGCGGTACACCGGATAGGGCAGCCAGAGGTTCAGGGGCGGATAGACCGGCACATGATTCAGCCAGCGCCTGGTCGTCATCAGCTCGTGCAGCGCCTCGTGCTGGAGCGAGCCGTAGAGCGCCATGGTGAAGGCGGCGCAGGGGAGCAGGAGCCACCAGGGAAGTGCGGCGGCAAACCAGGTCAGGGTCAGCCAGGCAATCCAGGTGCCGGCGACGCTCGCCCAGGACATCCAACCTTGAGAAGCAATCAACTCGGACTTGATCAACCGAGAAGTAGCAGCCTGTTCAAACGTGTCCGCCATGTCCCGTCCTTATTTACGAGAAATGGCCTGTTCTACCGAAATTCATGTCGCCGTAGAAGAGGCAGCACTCCCGAAGAGGGAGCAGTGTCGGCGCGTTGACAGGTAGGCTGGAACCGATACGGTCCGCAGGGGGCGATTCGGATCCACGATCCGGACCGGCATATCCTGACCACAGGGAGGAGCTCATGGCCGATCGTGAGAACAGGATTCATCCGTTCATCCCGAAGCTCGTCGACCAGTACGAGCAGCGCAAGGTCGACCGGCGCGAGTTCTTGCGGACCTCGACGCTGCTCGGCCTGTCGGCGGCCACCGCCTACGGCATTGTCGGCAGGATCGACGGACCCGGCTTTGTCCCGCAGGCTCGCGCCCAGGACGCGACGCCCAGGAAAGGCGGCATCGTCCGGGTGTCGATCCGCATCCCGGACCTGTCGACGCCGCACATCTTCTCTTGGGTGTACGACAGCAACTCGGTCCGGCAGTGCAACGACTACCTGACCCGCACCGGCG
Organism: Geminicoccus flavidas; assembly: GCF_009806515.1. Taxonomy (GTDB): domain Bacteria; phylum Pseudomonadota; class Alphaproteobacteria; order Geminicoccales; family Geminicoccaceae; genus Geminicoccus; species Geminicoccus flavidus. The sequence goes on from NZ_WUJP01000817.1 coordinate 2,762, forward strand.
TAGACAATATCACGGTGCCGTGGCTCCTGGAGAACTGGGAGGCTTCCGACGACCTGAAGACTTGGACGCTCCGGCTGCGCAAGGACGTCAAGTGGTCGAACGGCGAGCAGTTTGTAGCCGACCATGCCATCTGGAACCTCAAGCACATGCTGGACCCGGCCACGGGCTCGTCGGTGCTGGGCCTGTTCAGCGGCTTCCTGGTCGAGGAGAAGGACACCGGCCAGAAGGACGCCGACGGCAACCCGGTCATGACGACCGATTACTGGGACGCCAACGCGATCGAGAAAAAGGACGACTTCACCATCGTCCTGAACGGCAAGGGCCCGCAGATGGGCGTGCCGGAGAACCTGTTCCACTACCCGGCCTTCATGCTCTGGCCGGAGGACAACGGGAAGTGGGGAGTAGGCTCGCCCGGCACCGGCCCGTTCGAGCCGACGGTAATCGAGACCGGCAAGCGCGCGGTGTTCAAGGCGCGCGAGGGCTATTGGGGCGAGGGCCCCTATCTGGACGAGCTCCACTTCGTCGACCATGGCGACGACGCATCGGCGCAGGTGGCGGCGATGGCCTCCAGGCAGGCCGACGGCATGTACGAGGCTTCGGTGACCCAGTACGAGGTCCTGAAGCAGATGCCACATCTGGAACTCTACCAGGTCACCTCTGCCCAGACCGGCGTGGCGCGCGTCCATCCCATCAAGCCGTTCGACGATGCGCGGGTCCGCAAGGCGCTGCGCCTGGCGATCGACACGCCCAAGCTCCTGCAACTGGCCCATCTCAACATCGGCGCGCCGGGCGAGCACCACCATGTGGCTCCAGTCCATCCCGAGTATGCCGATATCGGGCTGATGCAGCAGGACATCGACGGGGCCAAGAAGCTGCTGGCCGATGCCGGCTACCCGGACGGCATCGAGGCCGAGATCTCCTGCAAGCAGGACCCGGCCTGGGAGCTGATCGCCGTGCAGGCGATGACCGAGATGTGGAAGCAAGCCGGCATCAACGTGAAGATCAACGTGATGCCGTCCTCGGCCTATTGGGACAACTGGACCAAGGTGCCGTTCGGCTTCACCGCCTGGACCCATCGGCCGCTGGGCGTGATGGTGCTGGGCCTGGCCTATCGCACCGGCGTGCCGTGGAACGAGTCGCACTGGTCGAACAGGAAGTTCGACGAGCTGCTCTCGGTGGCTGAGGGCATCCTGGACGTGGAGGAGCGGCGCCAGGCGATGGTGCCGATCGAGGAGCTGATGAACGAGGAAGGCCCGGCGGTGATCCCGTTGTGGCGGGGCATGTTCACCTTCTGGGACAAGAAGGTCGGCGGCTTCCAGCAGCACCCGACCAGCTACATCTTCGGCGAGCAGCTCTATCTCAACGAGGCGTGAGCCGGCTCACCGGGGCGGTCCGAAGCGGGCCGCCCCCCGCCTCTTCCGGTAGCCGCAACCTCGCTCGCGGATAGCAACGACGATGCTGAACTTTGTCCTGCGCCGGCTCGGCCAGATGGCATTCACGATCATCGTCGCCTCGTTCCTGATCTTCGCCGTTTCCGAATGGACGCCCGGCAGCGTTGCCCGCAAGACGCTCGGGCCCTATGCCACTGAGCAGCAGGTCCAGATCCTGACGGAGGAACTGGGCCTGGATCGGCCGGTGGTGGTCCGCTACGTCGAATGGGCCGGCAACATCCTGCAGGGCGATCTCGGCTACTCGACCCTCTACAAGCAGCCGGTGGCCCCGATCTTCCGGGACCGGCTGGCGAATACCGCGATGCTGGCGGCGATCGCGTTCGCGATCATCGTGCCGGTGTCGATCCTGTTCGGGGTGCTGGCCGGGATGCGCGAGGGCTCGCTTCTGGACCGCATCGTCTCGGTGGCGGCGATCATCTGCACCTCCCTGCCCGAGTTCGCGCTCGGCGCCTTCCTGTCGTCGATCTTCGTGATCTGGCTGGGCGTCCTGCCCGGCACCTCGACCCTGGATCCCGGCAGCGGCTGGAGCATCGCCAGTCAGCTGATACTGCCGGTCATGGTCATGGTGCTCTATGACGCTGGCTACGTGGTCCGGATGGTGCGCGCCTCCATGATCGAGGTGATGCTGGCTCCCTACATCCGCACGGCGATCCTGAAGGGCCTGAGCTTCGGGGACGTGATCCGCAAACACGCGCTGCGCAATGCGCTGATCGCCCCCTTCACCGTGATCCTCCTGCAAATCAACTACCTGATCACCGGCGTGGTGGTGGTGGAGGCAGTGTTCGCCTATCCGGGCTTCGGCCGGATGATGCTGGAGGCGGCA
>NZ_WUJP01000818.1 GCF_009806515.1 Geminicoccus flavidas
CTGAACAAGGACGTGGCGCTGATCGAGGCGGGTGCCCTGGTCGCCGTCGCGATTGCGGTCACCACCCAGGTCGCGGGCGACATCGGCTACATGCTCCTCAACCCGCGCATCCGGATCGCGTGATGGCCACCATACAAGACGAGCTGGAGATCCGGGCCCCGGCCAAGCCGCCCGGCATGCTCAGCAAGCTGCTGGCACTGCGCCACTCCTGGGTGGCGGTGGTGGGGGCCACGCTGGTGCTGTTCTGGGTGGTGGTGGCGCTGATCGCACCGTTCGCCGCCCCGTTCGACCCGAACGCCCAGGACTTCATGGCGCTGGCCAACCCCCGGCCCGGCGGCGAGCACCTGCTGGGTACCGACATGCTCGGCCGCGACCTGCTCTCGCGGGTGATGTGGGGAGCGCGCACCGTGCTGGTGGTGGCGCCGATCGCCGTGGTGGTCGCCTATCTGATCGGCTGCACCATGGGGCTGCTGGCCGGCTATTTCGGCGGCTGGGTCGACACGGTGTTCTCGCGCCTAGCCGACATCGTGCTGAGCTTCCCGGTAATCATCCTCTACCTGATCATCATCGCGAATTTCGGTGCCTCGGCGTTCAACATCGTGCTGGCGGTCACCTTCACCGCCACGCCGCAGATCATGCGAATCGTCCGCGGCCTGACGCTGGACATCAAGAACCGCGAATACGTGACCGCGGCGCAGATCCGGGGCGAATCGGCGCTCTACATCATGGCGGTGGAGATCTTGCCGAACGCCAGGGGGCCGCTCATCGTCGATGCCTGCCTGCGCATGGGCTACACGATCATCGCGATCGGGGTGCTGGGCTTTTTGGGCCTGGGCCTGCCGCCGCCCGACCCGGACTGGGGCGGCATGGTCAAGGACACGTACGGGCTGATGTCGGTCTACCCGCACATGGCGCTGATCCCCGCCGCGGCGATCTCGTCGCTCGTGATCGGCTTCAACCTGCTGGCCGACGGGATCCGGGAGCTGGCGCTCAAGGACTGAGGCGAGAGCGGGCGGCGCGTGAACGAGGAACGC
>NZ_WUJP01000819.1 GCF_009806515.1 Geminicoccus flavidas
AGTCCCCGCTCTCTTGCCTTGCGCTGATGATAGGAATATAATCAGTTCCGCTCGGATCGTTAGGATTCCGGGCAGAAGAATTGCGAGGTCCTGATCATGAGCACCCTCTTGCCTCTGGACGATAACGGGCACCCGATCACGATTCTCGGCTTCGTGCCGCGCGGCACGCAGAAGCTCATGGTCGGCACCGCCTCGGTGCGCAGTGCCGCGCTTGCCGCCGATGTCGCGGTGATCAGCCTGATCGCGACCGGCCCGGTCCGCTTCGAGCTGGGCGGTGCCACAGTCACCGCGGATGCGGCCACCAGCCCCTACCTGCACCCGGGCGTCTATCTGGACCTGCCCGTGCCGGGCCATGCCAGCCACGTGGCGCTGATCGCCGAGAGCGGCACCTGCCAGGTCTATGTGATCGGGCGGACCTGAGATGGCGCTGCGCCTGGGGCTGGCCCAGGCCCTCGCGTTCTCCGGGCAGGTCTCCGCCGAGGTGCTGCCGCCCGTTTCGCCGCCGCCGCCTCCCCCGCCCCCACCGCCGCCGCCGGTCGTCGAGACCAGCTTTCTGCTGGCCGCGAGCGGTGACCCGCTGGTCGACGAGGCCGGCAACAACCTCGTCTGGGAGAGTTCTTGATGGTCAACCGCCAGATCCACGAGCTGGACGCGGTAACGTCCCTCACCGAAGCGGACCAGATCGTCGTCTCGACCGCCAGCGGCAACCTCACCCGCCGCACCACACTGGAGGCCCTGCCCTTCCGAGCGGCGAGGCCCGGTGCCGTGCCACGCACCCTGCCAGGCAAGCTGCATGAGGACGTCTCGGTGCAGGATTTCGGGGCAAAGGGCGACGATGCCGCGGACGATAGCCAAGCCTTCCAGCTGGCCATGGCCTCAGGCGCCAGGACGATCCGCGTGCCGCCCGGCCGCTACCGGCTGACCACACCCGTGCAGGTTCCGAACGGCACCGCGATCGTGGGTCAGGGCCGCGACAGCTCGATTCTGCGTCTGGACCATGACGGAGTCGGGCTGTTCTTCGGCTCCGGCTTTGCCGCCGGAACGGCCGAGTATAGCGACGGGACCTGCATCGGCCTGGGCATCACGCTGCGCGCCACCGCCCAGGCGGCAGCGCTGAAGGTGGTCGGCAACAACTTCATCGGGCGCGACCTGCGCTTTCGCGGCGGCGGACCGCAGACCTGGGCGATCGAGCTGGACCGGTCCAACGACTGGTCGATCGTCGACCTGCTGGCCTGGGGCGATGCTGCCGACGCGTTCGCCGGCAACGGCATCTGGGTGCGCAACTCAACCGGTGCCGCCGTCAATTACGGCGACGGCTCGATGCGCCAGGTCTCGATCAAGCTGGGCGGCCCGAACCTGAAGGGGCTGTTCTTCGAGGGTAGCGCCGCCTCGCCCGGCATCATCAACAATGTCCTGGTTGCCAAGGCCAACATCGTTGCACCCGCCCAGTCTGGCTGCACCGGCATCCACATCAAGAACGCTCGCCGGCTGACCTTCGTCTCGGTCGACCTGGAATCCCTCACCACCGGCGTGCTCGAGGAAGGCACCGCGGCCGCGATGAGCGAGGTGAACTCCTGGCTCGGCACGTTCTTCCTCGCCAACAGCACGAGCCCTGCCACCGCCTATGCCGACAACAACGCCACGGTGCCGGGAGCCGTGCGGCACCGCAGCTTTGTCGGCTGCGACAACTTCCCGTCGCTGGGTGCCAACTTCGCCGATGGCGACAGCATGCTTCCGCGTGGCATTTGGCTCAGCTCTCCCTCCACCGGCTTGCCAACCGTGCGCATGACGGAACAAGCCGGCATTCTCCGTGTGGACCGCGGAGGCAGCGCCTATGTTCAGCTCGGCGCGCCAGCGTCTGGCAACAACTCACGTGTGACCTGCGGTGTCGACGGGCTGGCCTCACCTTATGATGCGACCCTCTATCTGGGCGACGGCAACATCCGCAAAGTGACGATTGAGCCGGCCCTGCACATGAACCAGCGGACCGTTGCGCCACCGAGCGGAACCGACAACATGCTGGCCTTTGCCGACGGCAATCCCACGACCGGCGGCTGGAATCCGGGCTTTGACCGCGGCTTCTACACCCAGTTCGGCACCAACACCTGGCACCGGCTGCTCGACACGCGCATGAAGGGCTGGGTGGCGGTCAACGAGCAAACTGGTACCAGCTACACCCTTCTGCCGGCCGATGTCGGCGACCGGGTCGAGATGAAGGGTGACACGGCCAAGACCGTGACGGTGCCCTCGCTGCCTGCGGTGCCGGGGGCATCGGGGACCAAGCCGCCTGGCTCGACCACCGTGATCACCGGCCGCAGAATCTACTGCGAGACCACCATCGGCCAGGTGGGTACGGGTGCGGTCACCCTCACCCCCGCGAGCGGCGTTGAGATCGCGGGACCGACGGCGACCACGACGGATGGTCAGACCCTGGTGCTGCGTTGGGTGACGGCGACCCTGGTGCGCACGCGGCTGGTTTGAGGGAGTGGCCCCAGGGCAGGCACTGGTCCTGCCCTGGGGCCACCACACGCCGTCGCCGCAGGACACTCCCAGAAGGCGATTGTCTGCCTCTGTTATTCTCCTAAAAGTTGATGAAGCAGTGCTTCATCTCTTTCAGGTTGCATACGAGGACCGGCATGACCCTGTATATCCAGCTCACGGACGATAATCGGACCTTCACCCTTTCCGAGACGCCCACCCAGCACATGGTGGTGTATGGCAGCCAGGGCGACGACGGGATCACCGACAATCATGTCGGCCCGCACACCTCGCTGCTGGATGGCCGCGGCGGCGACGACGCGATCATCGGCGGGGCCCATGCCCGCGAGATCCGCGGCGGCGACGGCGACGACTTCATGGCGGTCAAGGGCCGGAGCATCATCGTCAATGGCGGGGCCGGCTACGACACCGTCCAGCTCAACACCGAGCTCTACGGCCTCCTGGACGACGAGGGCGTCGTCTATCTCGGCAGCTGGCCCCCGGCCGCACTGCTGGCCGAGGCCGGCCTCAGCGATGATCCGGCGCACTTCCATGCCTTGTCCGCGTCCTGCACGGTCGAGCGCATCCAGACCGCGATCTATGACGGAGGCCAAGGCCGGGGCGGCCTGGACATCATCGGCGACAACGTCGCCAACGTGATCCGCGGCGGTGCCGCGGCCAATGTCCTGCACGGCGCCGGCTGAAACGACACCCTGATGGGCTTTGGTGGCGACGACCGCCTGCTGGGCGGGACCGGCAACGACACGCTGAACGACGGGCTCGGCGCCGACATCCTGTCCGGCGGCAAGGGCGACGACATCCTGTTCGTCGATGTCGGCGACGTGGCGCGCGGCGGTGCCGGCCGCGACCGGTTCGAGGCCTTCTCCGGCTTGTTCACCATCACCGACTTCGCCAAGGGCGACGACCAGATCCGCTTGGTCGGTGCCTCCGGCATTAAGGCAGTCGATGCCGGCCAGATCGTCTACAGTGCTGGCGGCAACAGCTACCAGATTACGCTCGGCGGCAACGTCAACGCGCTCAACCTCTCGATCGGTTCCGCACCCGGGAGCGACATCACCTTCTGAGCCTGCCAGAATGCAGCTCCAAGAGGGAGCACGCCATGGCGGAACAGCAGGCTTCGGCAAAGGCGGGCAGGCAGGTCCCGATCGTCTGGCTGCATGGTGCCGGCATGGACCGGACCGTGTGGATGCTGGCCGCCCGCGATCCTGACCTGCCCCCTGTCCCGAGCCTGGCGCTCGACCTGCCGGGCCATGGCCGCTCGACCGCACCCGGCTGCGACTCGATCGAGGCCTATGCCCGGTTCGTCACACGCGTGCTGGACGAGATGGGAATCGAAGTTGCGTGCCTGGTCGGCCATTCCATGGGCGCGCTGGTGGCGCTGGAGCTGGCCTTGCGTCAGCCGGCGCGCTGCGCTGGCCTGGTGCTGGCGGGTGCCGCCGCCCGAATGCCGGTCAACCCGGCCCTGATCGAGGCGGCCCTGCACGACCTGCCCAAGGCCGCACGGATGGTCGCCACCTTCGCCATCGCTCCTGCCGGGCGGCTGGCAGCACCCGCCACGCCCGGCGTCCGCCTGGCCGGCGGCGGCATGGCCCTGCTGGCGGCTTCGCGGCCGGGTGTGCTGGCCCAGGATCTGCGCGCCTGCGACGCTGCCCGGCCGGAGCCGGTACCCCTGCCCATGCCGGCCCTGGTGGTGACCGGTGCCAGGGACCGGATGACCCCGGCTGCCCGGGGTGCCGAGCTCGCCGTGGCACTCGGCGCCGAGCTGATTCGGATCGAGGGTACCGGGCACATGATGATGCTGGAGCGGCCGGCCGAGTTCGCGGCGGCCGTGGTGCCGTTCCTGACGGGCGTTCAGTCGAGCAGCCGGGCGCGCTGACGCAGCTCGTCCTTCCGCACCCGGCCGGTCGCGGTCTTGGGCAGCGTGCCGAACACGAAGCGGCGCGGCAGCTTGTAGCTGGCGAGCTGCTGGCGCAGCCAGCGCAGGAGCTGGGCCGGGTCGGGCCTGCTGGCATCCGGCTTCAGCACCAGGAAGGCGCAGGGCACCTCGCCCCAGACGGGATCCGGGCGCGCCACCACTGCCGCCTCCAGCACGGCTGGATGGCGCTGGAGCACCTGCTCGACCTCGAGCGAGCTGATGTTCTCGCCGCCCGACACGATGATGTCCTGGACCCGGTCGCGGAGCTCGACATAGCCGTCCGCGTGGACCACGGCGAGGTCGCCGGTATGGTACCAGCCGCCGGCGAATGCTTCCGCGGTGGCGGCCGGGTCCTTCAGGTAGCCGGCCATGACGCTGTGGCCGCGCAGCATGATCTCGCCCAGCGTGGTGGCGTCGTTGGGCACCGGCCGCAGAGTGGTGGGATCGGCCACCTGCAGTTCCGGTACGATCGCCGAGCGGACCCCCTGGCGAGCCATCATCCGGGCGCGCTCGGGCGACGGCAGGTCCTGCCAGGCCCGCTGCGGTGCCGAGAACATGGCCGGCCCGTGCGCTTCCGTGAGGCCGTAGGCGTGGGTCACCCGGAAGCCCATCGCCTCCATGGCCTCGATGACCGCGTCCGTTGGCGCCGCACCGCCGGCCAGCACCTCCACCGGGCGACGCAGTGCCGCCAGCACCTCGCGCGGGCAATGCACCAGCATGTTCAGGACCGGCGGTGCCCCGAACAGATGGGTGACCTGCTCTTCCACCAGCAGCCGGAAGATCCGTCCCGGCTCTGGCCGGCGCAGGCAGACATGGGTGCCCCCGGCCGCGGTGATCGCCCAGGGCAGGGTCCAGCCGTTGCAGTGGGACATGGGCAGCGTCCAGAGATAGACGCTGTCCGCGCGCAGCCCGAGCATCAGCGCACTGCCCAGCGCGTTCAGGTAGGCGCCACGATGGTTGCAGATCACGCCCTTGGGGGGCCCAGTGGTGCCGGACGTGTAGCAGAGCGAGATGGGCGACCATTCGTCCGTCGGCGGCGGCACTGCTGCCTCCGGGTCGCCCTGGTCGAGCAGTTCCTCGTAGGTGAGCTGGCCCAGTGCCTGGCCGGCCTCCGCTGGGTCGACCAGGTCCACCACCAGGATCGGCCCGGCCAGCCGGCACAGCGCCTCGCGCACCACCGGGGCATAGGTCGTGTCGGTGATCAGCACCGTGGCCTCGGCATGGCCGAGGATGGCGACGAGGGTGGCCGCATCCAGCCGGTCGTTCAAGGCGTTCAGGATGGCGCCCGCCATCGGCACGCCGAACTGGCATTCCAGCATGGCCGGGACATTGGGCAGCAGCACGGAGACGATGTCGCCCGGCCGCACGCCCAGCCCGCGCAGGCCCGAGGCCAGCCGGCGGCAGCGGCGGCGGATCTCCGCCCAGCTCCGGCGCTCCTGACCGTAGATGCAGCCCGTGCGGCTGCCATACACGTCGGCCGCCCAGTCCAGGAATCCCAGTGGCGTCAGCGCCTGATGGTTGGCACGCACCCTGTCCAGATCGCGCGCATCGACCCGGTCCCCGCAGCGCTCCATGGCCATCCGCGTCTCCCCACGAGGCTCCTCCCTTCCTGCAGAAACCTACGCCGAAGGCAGCGCCGGTGTCAGGCGGGATGTTCGGCCAACACCCGGCCCTGCCGGGCGAGCAGGCCAAGGGCCAACACCACGAAAGTGGCATGGTAGACGCTGTTCAGCCAGTTCTGGCACATGCTTTGCGCGAGCGCGTCCGCCGCGAGCAGGAGAGCCAGGCCGCGGGCGGCGGGATCGGGATGGTGCCGGGCCACCCGGGCCGCGTGCGCCAGCAGGGTCGCCAGCAGGACCAGGAGAAAGGCCAGCCCCACCGGCCCGGCCTCCACCCACAGCCGCACCGCCTCGTTGTGCGGCCAGTCCAGGATCGCGTCGCCGTCGAGGGCTGGCTTGCCGTCGGCGAGCGTGGCCCGCACCGTGCCCAGCCCCATGCCCAGCGGGTGGTCCGCGGCGCGCTCCAGCCAGCCGGCAATGGCCACGGCGCGGCCGGTCGACCATTCGGCCTGCCCGTCGGCCGTCAGCCGCCGCCAGAGCGAAGCGTCGATCACCAGGGTGTGCAGCAACAGGACGACCGCCCCGGCCGCTAGCAGCAGCAGGCAGGCCGAGAGCCAGCGGCCACGCCGGCGGCTGGTGGCCAGGACCAGCAGGGCCGCGATCGCCAGCACCAGGAAGGGCGTGCGGGTGGCCGCGGCCAGCAGCAGGAGGCCGCCGGCGCCAAGGACCAGGAGGCGCAGCAGGCGGCCGATCACGCCGGCACGCGACCAAGTCATGGCGCTCAGGCCGAGCGCCAGCACGCACATGCTGCCATGGGTGACCAGCGAGCCCGAGGCATCGATCCGCACCACGCCGTCGGCACCGCGCGCCAGCTCCTCGGTGCCGTGGACCAGCACGCTGAGCGAGGCGGCCAGGACATAGAGGGCCAGGAGGCGCCAGAGCAGGCCCGGCAGGTCCAAAGGCCCGAGCATGGCGGCGAGCGGACCCGCGATCAGGAGGGCCAGGACCGGGAGGAGCAGCTTGTAGTCGAGCGGATCGACCTGCCCCTGCAGGTCCAGCAACGCGATGGCCGCCGCGAGTAGGAGCAGGAGGACCGGGGCCGTCGCCTCGTCCGGGTCCAGCCGCGGACGGAGCATCAGGCATAAAGCTACCAGCATCAGGCAGACGAGCAGGAAGGCCGGCATGCGCAGCCCGCTCACCGCCAGGCGCTCAGCCTGGTCGGCGCTGAGCATGGCCAGGGCCGCCAGCAGCACCAGCAGGATCAGGGTCAGGCGACGTGGGAGGGCCGGGATCACGGACGGCATGGGCTTGTGAATAGAGTCCGCTCGACAGAGTTTCAACTAATGATAGAAATAGCGCATGAGCCACCTCCCCGCCAGCCCGATGGCGCCGCCCAAGCGCAAGCACTTCCCGATCCGCCCGGGTACCCTCTGGCTCGACCGCGTGCTGCAAAGCTGCCTGGCCATCCTGGCGATCAACTGGGTGTTCCAGGGCATGCGCGGCATGCAGGCCAAGGAGTTGGCCTTCCGGATCGGCCTGGGCGTCCTGCTGGCGCTGGCGAGCGCCCTCCCCCTGGGCCTGACTGGCCTGCCGGCACTTCTGGCCGCGGTTGCCGGCGCCCTGGTCGGGCATAGCGTGAACTTCCTCCTCAACGGCCAGTTCTGGGTCTGCGCGCGCTATTGCCGGGCCTATCGCGGCGAAGCCCTGCGCATCGAGCGGGCAACCTGGGACCTCGCCCAGGAGATCGCCCGGCTGCCCTGGTTGACCGAGGCGGCCTTCATCGGCTCGCGCGCGCGGGGTGGCCGGGCCAGTGATCGTTCCGACATCGACCTGCGCCTGGTGTTTCCCCCGGGTGTCCTCGGCTGGTGGCGGACCAACTGGCTGCTCCTGCGCCTGCGCAGCCGGGCGCTGGTCCAGGGCGTGCCGCTGGACCTCTACGCCTATGACCGGCCGGAGGCTCTGCACCGCTTCGACCAGGACGAGCCGCTGCTGGTGGTGAAGGACACCCTAGGCCGGCTGCACCGGGCGTTCCCGGGCCGGGCCGCCTGGTTCGGCCAGCTCGCCGGCACCGCCATCGAGGGACGGGTGGCATGATGGTGGAAGTGCGCCGAACCTGCTGGGTCTATTCACCGGGCGGCCATCTGGCCGAGCTGGAACGAGCCACGGCGGGGATCCGGTTCGCCGACCTCTACCATGTCACCTTCGCGTCCGGGCGCCCGACGGCACCGGGCGAGCGGGTCCATCTGGTCTGCCACCCGCGCCGCCGGCCGGGCCGCACGCTGCTCAACCTGATCCAGTCGCTATGGGTGCTGCTAAAGGAGCGCCCGGCCCTGATCCTGTCCACCGGTGCCGACGTCGCCGTGCCGACCCTGATCCTCGGCCGGCTGCTGGGCGCTGAGGTGGTGTTCGTGGAAACCGGCGGCACGCTGGAACCGTCGCTCACCGGCCGGCTGGTCTATCCCTTCTGCCACCTGTTCGTGGTGCCCTGGCCGGAGAAGCTGACGGCTTTTCCGCGCGCGGTGCTGGCGAGCGGGCCGCTGCTGTGAGCCCGTCCGGCAGGCCATGGCGATGCTGGTAGCGGCGGTCGGCACCTTCATCGCCGGGTTCGATGCGCTGGTCGAGGCCGCGGATCGGACCTGCATGGCCCTCGACCTGCCAGGCTTCGCCCAGATCGGCCAGTCGCGCTACCTGCCGGAGCGGATGGGCTGGCAGCGCTTCCTGCCGCATGGCGAGCTGGTGGCCCGCTTCCAGGCGGCGCGGCTGGTGGTGTGCCATGCCGGCATGGGGATCGTCGGCGAGGCGATGC
>NZ_WUJP01000820.1 GCF_009806515.1 Geminicoccus flavidas
GCGCGGGCGTCCCGATCATCCTGTTCCCACGCAAGGGCGAAACCAGTGCCCTGCATCCGGCCAACGACCAGACGCCCCTGGCCCGCAGGCTCGCGGCTAGGCACGGATTGGTTGTCTGCGATCGACCGGCGGATCTGCCCGATCTTGCGTTGGAGCTGCTGAACCGGCCGGAGCGCCAAGCTTATCGGCTGACAAGCGATGTGTCGGCGATCCTCGCCGACTGGCTCGGCCGGCCGCGTCCCTGAGCCGCTGACTCCACCACAGCCGACGAAAAAAAGAGCGGCCCGGCGCAGAGGACAATCAGCCGGGCCGCCTCAGTCGGAATAAGATGTCAATGCGGTAACCAAGAGACAATGCAGAGTGGTTGATGCCCGATCGATTTCGATCCAGCGAATGCAATCTAGCGCTTGCAGCAGGAGCAGCACAATATATCAACATGTGTAAACCGTGTAACAGTCTTACCCAAGTCGAGGCTATAGCGCGCTATAACTAAAGTCATACATGCAATCTGGCGGCTTCGCTTCAAGGATGCGAAGTTGGACTGCCACCCAGCTCAGCATCAGGCAGCAGCCGGCGCGGCAGCCGGTAGACCCGCTGGGCGCGAAAGCGGCCGCGCATCCGCTGATCGCCCAGATCCTCGACGATCGCTTCGGCACCGGCCGCGTGCACCGTGGTCTCGGACAGCAGGACCACCACCTCCCTGCCGCCGCCGGCCTGGTGGCCCAAATCCACCAGCCGGGCCGCCACGTTCACAGCATCGCCCACGATCGTGTAGTTCAGCCGCTCGGCGGTACCGATGTCGCCGACCAGCACGGTCCCGGTATGCAACCCGATGCGCAGGCCCAGGCCGTGGTCGCGCAGCAGCGGGTCGTCCTGGTAGGCTTCCTGCATGGCCAGGGCAGCCCGGATCGCCCGTGCCGCGTGGTTCGCCTGCCGTTCCGGCGCGCCCCAGAAGGCCATGACCGCATCCCCCAGGAACTTGTCGACCGTGCCGCCCTCCGCGACGATGCAGGCGGTCAGCCGACGGAAATGGTCGTTCAGCAGCCGCGCGGTCGCCTCGGCCGACAGGTGCTCCGCCAAGCGGGAGAAGCCCGACAGGTCGGTGAACATCACGGTCAGCTCGCGCTGCTCGGACGGCGGACGGTCGGCCGGGTCGATCGCCAGGAGCTGGCGCACCAACTGGCGCGGCACATAGGTCGCGAACGCGTCGATGGTGCGCAGCGACAGGGTGAAGGCCCGCGCCAGCTCGTCCAGCTCGCGCACCCGCGAGGCCCGGGGCAGGCGAAGCTCGTCGAGCTCGACCCGGCCGATCGCCGCGGCGATGTCGGCAAGGTTCCGGATGCTGCTGGTGAGCCGCCGCGCCAGCAGTGCCGCCATCACCGCGGCGGCCACGACGATCGACAGCCCGACCATCGCGATCATGTAGAAGCGGTCCGCCCCGACCCCGACATCGTTCAGGTCGACATAGGCGCCGACCCACAGGGTTTCGGGCGCAAAGCCCGGAAGATCGCGCAGCAGATAAAGGAGCTGGCGGCCATCCACCTGGCGGAGCGTGAGGGTGCCGTCCACCCGTTCGCTGAAGAAGCTCTCGTCCGGCGAGGGGCGGACCAGGGCCCGCAGCGCCGGGTCACGCATCTCGGCCAGCTTCGGCATGCTCCCCATGCTGCCGTCGAAGCCGGGATAGGCCAGGACCCGGTCGCTGCCGTAGAGGATGAAGGCGGCCCGAACGGGCGGGGCGGCCAGTTCCCGCATGAAGCGCGAGAGCCGGTCCGAGCGCAGCGTCACCACGATCATGCCCGGCTCGGCGCCGCGATGCGGGTCCCGCAGCGGCACCCGGTAGTTCAGCACGGCGAGGCCGGGATTGCTGGCAAGGGTGATGGGCTGGCCCCAGCTACCTCCCTCCTGTTCGCGCACCTCCCGGGCGTGCCGGTGCGCCTCCACATTGCCCGACAGGTCCAGGATCTGCACGCGCGCCGGGCCGCTGGGCTCGCGGCTCACCTCCAGCCCGGTCAGATCGGGGCGCAGATAGACGATGGAGGCGACCTGCGGGGCTGCGGCCAGCGAGGCCGTGAGCGTCCCGGTCAACTGGGCGGCGCCGGCCCCCTCGGCCAAGTCGCGGGCCACCACGCCCGAGATGAAGTCGCCCTGGTTCTGCGCGGTCTGCAGATGGTCGCGGATCCGCGCCGCCAGCGCGTCGACGAACAGCCTGGTGCCCTGGCGCAGCGGCTCGATCGCCGCCTCGCGGGCGCTGACCAGCGCGAACAGCACCATGATGACGGTCACTGCCGATACGAACAGGACCGAGCCGCCGGTCAGCAGCGGGCCCAGGCCGATGCGGTAGTGCCGGCGCGTTGGATTGACGTTCCCCTTCACGCGGCCAGTCTGGCCGGCCGCTCGCACCTGTGAAAGGGGGAACAGGTGGTCAGCGGCTGAGCCGGCTCACCGGATCACGCAGCCGGGCCGGATGCTGGACCGAATGGGTGCGGTCGGCCGGCAGGTGATGCAGCGACATCTCGGTGCCGTCCGGCCACAGGATGGTGACACGATCGACATGGCGCTCCTGGGCCAGCCCGAAATGGGCGACCGGCTCGTTCTGCGAGAGATAGCCGCTGCCCGTGTCGATCATGCGCACCTGGCGCCGCCCGCCCGCTTCGATCGTCACGCGGGCGCCCCGGGCCGGCGCGCCGGCCGCGGTGCAGGGGGCAATTCGGATCCAGTGATGGTCGTTGTCCTTTGCCAGGGCGAACCAGCCGAGCCGCCCCTCGCCGCTCTCGCCATAGCTGGTCAGCAGTTCCAGCCGGCCGTCGCCATCCAGGTCGGCGGCGATGCAGCCCAGGCCTGGCGCCGCCGGCTCCAGCGCGTCGCCCGGGTCGAGCGAGCGCCAGCGGCCCTCGCGCCAGCCGAACAGACGGTTCGGCTCGCCCTGGTGGTGCAGGAAGATCTCCTGGTAGCCGTCATTGTCGAAGTCGGCGGCGACCACGCCGCGCACCGGCGACGGCTCGGCGAACAAGGCCGGTGCCACGTCGTGCCAGCCGGCCTCGCCCCGGCGCACCATCATCCGGTGCGATCCGCTCGTGCCGACCTGCAGGAGGTCGAGCCGGCCGTCCTGGTCGAGGTCGACCGGCAGGGCAGCCTGCGCGCCCGGCTCGGTGCACAGGCCGAGGCTGGCGCCGACCTCGGCGAAGGTACGCTCCGGCTTGGCGCGGAAGAACAGGTCCGGCCCGATCGCGGAAGCCACGAACAGGCCGGTGACCTCGCCTTCCAGGGGCGCAATGGCGAAGCCGTTGGCGCCCACGATCTCGTCCAGATGCACGGCCGGGGCGGAATCGATCAGCCGGCCCTGGCTGGCGTCGATCTCGAACAGCCGAATCGGCCCGCCATAGGCCGCCACCAGGAAGCCGTACTTGCCCCCGCCCTTGCGGTCGAAGGC
>NZ_WUJP01000826.1 GCF_009806515.1 Geminicoccus flavidas
GTCCAGCCGAGGGGGAGCAGATCAGGCAGGGCCTGCCGGGTGAGGCGGTCTGGCTGGTGGGCGAGCATCTCGGTTCCGGCGAGCGCAAGTACCACCTCTCCAACCTGTCAGAACACGCGAGCCTCCAGGAACTGGCGGCTACCATCAAGGCGAGCCCTGGTCGGGCTTTTGCCCGGCCCTCTGGAGACGGATCCATCGATCGCTGCTGCGATCGATGGATCTGTGAACAAGCCCACCAGCAGATGAAGGAGGAACTCGGCCTCGGCCACTTCGAGGGACGATCCCCGTGATGGCCTCCTGGCATCATCCTTCCAGGGATGGATCGGCGGGTCTGCTGGCCGCCGATGAACCGGCCTGCACCGCCACGCGCTCATGACCATGATCGCCCTTTCTGCTTCCTTCAGCACCTCCGCCTCAAGGAGCGGGGAAAGGGCATTGAAGCCAGACCACCAGGGCCACCACCACAGCCGACCTGTCAGCTATCCGCCGCCGGCTGGTCGAGCCGTTCCACCGCACCTGGATCCGCTGCCACACCGCGGCACCAACCTTACCGGGTGTCTACCTGCTAAGGTGCCAGAGTAGTGCCAGGCATTGCTGCGAGAGCCAAACGGACCGCTTCCGATGGAAACGCGCGCTCCAGCGGATCATGCGGCTCGTCTTCCACCGGGATCGATTCGCTCATGCCGAACGCGGCGAGACCACAGCCGGACGCCGCCGGCGGACGCAGGGGTCGTCGGGCAGCGCCTGCAGAGCAGGTGCAAGGCTCGCTGCCATGCGCGAGGCTCACCCGGATCCTGCCCCTCCTGCGGGAGGAGAAATGGGAGCTGCGCATCCTTCGCCAGAAGGCTCCAGGGCCACCCGAATTCGTCATCCGCTTCGCCCGAGCCGACCCCATGCCGTTGGCGACCTGAACCTGGCCGCCAGCTTGCTCACCGGCCTACCGGAATCGAATCGCCTCGGTCGGCGTCACCACAGCCTGTGCCGTCCAGGCCGGCGGGCGGGCCCTGTCCGTCAGGCCCTGCACATGGCGCCGTCGCGGCGCCCGCCGCCGAGGAGAAGTCATCCGAGCAACGCTGCGTGTGCCGCCGAGCCAGCGGGGAGCCCGCCCTGCTCACCGTCGTTATTGGGCGCCGCCCCCATGACGCCATGCGTCGAACCGGCGACGCACGAACTGGCCGCGGATGGCATGCTCCCCACCGCGACAGCCCAGGCGCAGGAGGCCTTCGCCGGCCCGGCGGTGCCGGCGGGGGTGCATGACAGGGCGTTCCGTGGCACAAGCCAGCGGCCCGGCTTGGCCGGGCGCTTTGGCCGATCACGACATGGACGCATGATGGCGACGGAACCCTCGGCAGGGCGGCTGGAGGCCGGCATCGACCGGCGCTTTCTGGAGGCTACACCCAAGGACGGCAGCACCTTCGGCACCCCATTCGACCTGAACCTGGTGGGCCTGTGGACCCTCTACCTGAAGGAGGTCCGCCGCTTCCTGAAGGTGTTCGGTCAGACCCTGCTGGCGCCGCTGGTCACCACCCTGATCTTCCTGGCGATCTTCGCCATGGCGCTGGGCGGCACCGGCCGCACCGTGGCGGGCATGCCCTATCTCACCTTCCTCGCACCCGGCCTGATCATGATGGCGATCGTGCAGAACGCGTTCGCCAACACGTCCAGCGCCATCCTGATCGCCAAGGTGCAGGGCAACATCGTCGACTATCTGATGCCGCCGCTGAGCCCCGGTGAGCTGGTGTTCGGCGTGGTGGCGGGCGGCATCACCCGCGGCGTGCTGGTAGGCGTGGTGG
>NZ_WUJP01000835.1 GCF_009806515.1 Geminicoccus flavidas
CCACGTGATCTGCGACAAGCCGCTCACGGTCGGGATGAGGGAAGGCAAGAAGCTCGCCGACGCGCTGGCGAAGCAGCCGGACGTGGTGTTCGTGCTGACCCACAACTACACCGCCTACCCGATGGTCCGGCAGGCGCGTCAGATGGTAGCGGACGGGCTGCTGGGCAATCTCCGGATCGTGCAGGCCGAGTACGCCCAGGACTGGCTGACCACCAAGCTGGAGGACACCGGCCAGAAGCAGGCGGCCTGGCGCAACGATCCCGCCCAGTCCGGCCCGGTGGGGGCGGTAGGCGACATCGGCACCCATGCCATGAACCTGGCCGGCTTCATCGGCGGGCTCAGCCTGAAGGAGCTGTCCGCCGACCTGACCAGCTTCGTGGAAGGCCGCCCGCTCGACGACAACGCCCATATCATGATGCGCTACGAGGGCGGGGCGAAGGGAATGCTCTGGGCCTCGCAGGTGGCGCCCGGCAACGAGAACGCGCTGAAGGTGCGGATCTACGGCGACAAGGGCGGCCTGTCCTGGGAACAGGAGAACCCGAACTACCTGACCTTCACCCCCTATGGCGAGCCGCCCCGGCTGATCACCCGCGGCGGCGCCGGGGCGGGCCCGGCGGCGACGCGGGTGACGCGGGTGCCGTCCGGCCACCCGGAAGGCTACCTGGAAGGCTTCGCCAACCTCTACACTGATGCCGCCGAGCTGATCCTGGCGAAGATCGAAGGCCGTGCCCCGGACGAAGGGGCGACCCTGGTACCGGGGATCCGGCAGGGCCTGGAAGGCGTGAAGTTCTGCGAGGCGGTGGTGGAAAGCAGCAGGAAGAACGGTGCTTGGGTCAAGGCGGGGTTGTGAGAAGCTGAAGACGGTCGTGCTGCTCACGGGCTAGCGCGACGACGATGGATCGAGGCAGGCCCGACCTGCCTGCAGGGAGGCGAACAAGGATGGCGAAAAAGCCCCTACGCATCGGCATGGTCGGCTACGGCTTCATGGGCCGTGCCCACTCGAACGGCTGGCGGCAGGTCGAGCGGTTCTTTCCCGAGCTGGGCCATGTGCCGGTGCTGCAGATGGCCTGCGCGCGCGACCAAGCGAAGCTGCAGGGCTTCGCCGATGCCTGGGGCTACGCCCAGACGACCACGGACTGGCGCAAGGTGGTGGAATCGCCGGATGTCGACGTGGTCGACATCTGCGTGCCGAACAACCTCCACGCCGAGATCGCCATTGCCGCGGCCAGGGCCGGCAAGATGATCACCTGCGAGAAGCCGCTCGCCATGACGGTGGCGGAAGGCCAGCGCATGGTGGAGGCGGTCGAGGCCGCGGGCGTGCCGGCGATGGTCTGGTACAACTACCGCCGCGTGCCGGCCGTGACGCTGGCCAAGCAACTGGTGGACGAGGGCCGGATGGGCCGGGTGTTCCACTACCGCGCCAACTTCCTGCAAGACTGGACGATCTCGCCGGACGTGCCGCAGGGCGGGGCCGGCGTGTGGCGGCTGGACGTGGAAGCCGCCGGCAGCGGGGTCACCGGCGACCTGCTCGCCCACAACATCGACACGGCGATGTGGCTCAACGGGCCGATCACCAGGGTGGTGGCCGACACCGAGACCTTCGTGAAGGAGCGCGTCCATGTGGCGACCGGCGACAAGAAGCCGGTCGGCATCGACGATGCCTGTGCCTTCCTGGCGCGGTTTGCCAACGGCTCGATGGGCCTGTTCGAGAGCACCCGCTACGCGCGCGGCCACAAGGCGCTCAAGACCTTCGAGCTGAACGGCGAGGATGCGTCCATCTCCTTCGACCTGCATGACCTGCAGTACCTGAACTATTTCGAATACAAGAACCACCAAACCGGCCAGAGAAACGAAGGTCACCTGACCGGCTGGCGGAAGATCCACGTCACCAATGGTGAGCATCCCTACATGGACCATTGGTGGGTGCCGGGATTGATCATCGGCTACGAGCACAGCTTCGTGCATGCCTGCGCCGACTTCGTCCGTGCGGTGGATCAGGGTAGCACCGTGCATCCCGACTTCCGCGACGCGCTGCAGACCCAGAAGGTGTGCGAGGCGGTGCTGCGGTCGGCCAGGAGCGGACAATGGGAGGAGACCGGGGCGGAGCTTTGACTGGGTAGTCGAATCTGACTAGATTTTATGGTCAGACTCCCAGGAGCGTCGGCATGACCGAAGTTGGTATCCTCGAGGCGAAGACTCACCTCTCCCGGCTGATCGAGCAGGTGGAGAAGGGTGAGGAAGTCGTGATCACCCGGCATGGCAAACCGGTGGCGCGACTGCAGCCGATGACCTCGCCCGTCAAGCCCCTCGATGCGGCGGCACTCGAGGCCGAGATCACCAAGCTGCGCGAGTTCCGCAGAGGGCGTACACTACAGGACGCCACGCTGCGCGATCTGGTCGAGGACGGCAGGAGGACGCGCGAGTGATCGTGCTGGACGCCTCGGCGGCGCTAGCGGCGATGTTCGATGACGAGACAGCCTGGACAGCGGACGAGTTGCTGGTGCTTAGCGGCCGCACTTTGTTCGTGGTGCCCGAGCACTGGCCGGTCGAGATCGCCTCGTCGCTCGCAGCTGCCGAGCGTCGCAAGCGGATCGTGACCGAGCAGGCGGATCTCCTGATCGCGGTCATTCGCAGGCTGCAGGTGATCGTTGACGAGCAGAGTACGGACCGGACGTTCGACGTCCTGCTGCCGCTTGCCCGCCGGCACGGGATGTCGGTCTATGACACGGCCTATCTAGAGCTTGCCGAGCGGGTCGACGCGCCGCTTGCCACCTTCGACAAGACGCTCGCCCGGGTAGCCGGAGAGCGGGGAGTGCGTCTCGTCTTCTAAGTCAGCTAAATCGATGACCATCAACAGAACGAAAACCAGGGAGCAGTTCACATGACCGGCAAGAAGATCCTCATGCTCACCGGCGAGTTCAGCGAGGAATACGAGATCTTCGTCTTCCAGCACGCCATGGAGGCGATCGGGCACACCGTCCATGTGGTCTGCCCGGACAAGAAGAAGGGCGAGTTCATCAAGACTTCGCTGCACGACTTCGAGAACGACCAGACCTACACCGAGAAGCCCGGCCACAACCACCTGATCAACCAGAGCTTCGCCGACGTCGATCCGGCTGACTACGACGCGGTCTACTGCGCGGGCGGCCGGGGACCGGAATATATCCGCATCGACCCCAGGGTGCAGCGGATCGTCCGGCACTTCCATGAGCAGGACAAGCCGATCTTCACGATCTGCCATGGCGTGCAGATCCTGATGGCGGTGGACGGGGTGCTCAAGGGACGCGAGGTCGCTGCTCTCCAGTACTGCGAGCCGGAGGTGCGCCTGGCCGGCGGGATCTACATCGACGTGCCGCCGGACGGTGCGCATCGCCATGGCAAGCTGGTCTCGGGCAAGGGCTGGCCGGGGCTGGCCGCCTTCATGCGCGAATGCCTGGTCGTGCTGGGTACCCGGATCGACCACGGCTGACGGACAGGACGAAGACCATGGGTCTGCCCGACGAGCAGCCGAGGCCGGCGGGCACGACCTGGCTTCGGCTCTATCCGCGCATCGGCCTGCATGGCCGGCTCGTCCACCAGCTGGGCGGGCGGATCGGCCGGGGCGAGCTCGCCCCGGGCGAGGCGCTGCCGCCGATCGACGAACTGCTGGCGGTGTTCGGGGTCAGCCGGACCTCGATCCGCGAGGCGATGCGGGTGCTAGCCGCCAAGGGGCTGATCGAGCTGCGCCAGCGGACCGGCGGGCGGATCCGGCCGATGGCCGACTGGAACCTGCTCGATCCGGACGTGCTGGCCTGGATCGACCCGTTCCGATTGGAGCCGGGCCTGATGGCCGAGCTGGCGGAGGTGCGTCTCGCCATCGAGCCACAGGCGGCACGCGGTGCTGCGCTGCGCGCCACCCCCGCCGACCTCGAGGCGATCCAGGTCCAGTTCTCGACCATGGAAGCGACCGCACTGGAAGGCGACCTCGCCGCGTTCTACGCGGCCGACCTCGCCTTCCATGCCGGCATCTTCGATGCCTCGCACAACCGCTTCCTCACCCAGCTCGGCCGGGCGCTGATGCCGGCATTGGACCGGGCGTTCGACCTGCATCGCCATCACGTGCTGCGCCGGGAGGACCCGACCCACCTGCGCTGGCGCATCTGCCCGATGCACGGCGCGATCCTGGAGGCGATCCGGCGCCAGGACCCGGCCGGGGCCGAACAGGCGATGCGGCTGGTGATCGAGAACGCGATCAACGAGCTCGCCTATTTCGAGGAGCGTGGGCCCAACCCCTGGAACGACGACCGGCCAGCCGCACCGCTGCCACTCTCAGCTGGCCGACCGACATGTACGCGGCTATGAAACAGGTTAATAGATATGACTTTTTCCTGCCGGGAAGTGCCGCTAGAGTTCGCCGAGACCAGCATGCCCGCCTGAGAGGATGAATCGCTCCGGGGGTGGTCACGGTCACAGGGAAGGCTGACAGCGCCGGCAATCGGGCGCATGGGGGGACGGTTTGGCCGATCTGATCGTGCAGGACGTCGTCAAGCGGTTCGGCCGGGTCACCGCCCTGGACGGCATGAGCTTCGAGGTGCGCGAGGGCGAGTTCTACTGCCTGCTCGGGCCGTCATCCGCCGGCAAGACGACGATGCTGCGGGCGATCTCCGGCCTGGAGCAACTGGATGGCGGGCGGATCCTGTTCGGCGGCCGCGACATGGCGGCGGCCCCAATCCAGGGCCGCGGCATCGCCATGATCTTCCAGACCTTCGCCCTCTACCCGCATCTGACCGTGCGCGGGAACTTCACCTATCCCCTGGAGCGCGCCGGCCTGCCTGCCCAGGAGATCCGCACGCGGGTGGGCGAGGTGGCTGAACTCCTGCGGGTCGGGCACACGCTCGACCGGCTGCCCTCGACCCTGTCCGGCGGCGAGCAGCAGCGGGTCGCGATTGGCCGCGCCCTGGTGCGCCGCCCGCAGCTCCTGCTGCTGGACGAGCCGCTGACCAATCTGGACGCCAAGCTGCGCCATGACACCCGCGCCGAGTTCAAGCGGCTGCACCGCGAGCTCGGCATGACCATGCTCTATGCCACGCCCGACCAGCTCGAGGCGCTGACCATGGGTCAGCGAGTGGGCGTGATGCAGGCCGGGCGGGTCGTGCAGGTCGACACGCCGCGCAACCTCTATGCGGCACCCCAGGATACCTATGTGGCCGGGATGGTCGGCTCGCCGGCCATCAATCTGGTGCCCGGCAGGATCCAGCGTCGGGACGGCGCGTTCGCCGTGGACCTGCCGTTCGGGACGCTACCGGCGGATGCATGGCGGATCCACCTGAGCGGGGGCGAGCCGGTGCTGTTCGGTGTGCGGCCCCATGACGTGCTGCTGGGGCACCATCCGGCGCGCGGCCCCGCCTTCACCGCCACCGTGCACCTGACCGAGCCGCTGGGCGACGTCACGCTGCTCGATCTCGATGTCAACGGCGCAGCCATGAAGATGGCGCTGCCCGAGGAAAGGGCGCTGGGGATCGGGCCCGGCATGCCGATCGAGGTCACCCTCTCGGCGGCGGACGTGCATCTTTTCCATGCCGAGACCGGCGTCCGCATCGCGTGACGCCGACTGCTTTCCAGTTGTTTGCAGGAAAGGTGCGGAACAATGCACCGATTGAGGGAGGTCGAACCGACATGAAGAGAAGCTGGGAAGGCTGGCTCTATGGGGTCTCCCTGGTCGCGGTGGCGGCCGGGTCGCTCATGCTGGCGCCAGGGCAGGCAAATGCCGCGGACATCACCATCACGATGGCGGCGCCGGACTGGCCGCCGACCCGGTTCATGAAGGAGGAGTTCGATCGCTCCTTCAAGTCCGCGTCCGGCAACAACGTCAAGCTGGAGATGGACTATATTCCCTGGCCGAGCTTCTACGAGCGCGTCGCCGCCTCGCTGACCTCGGGCGAGCAAAAATACCAGATGATCGTGACGGACAGCCAGTGGCTGGGCTCGTTCGTGGACGGCGGGTACTACAAGGATCTGACGGAAGAGATCAAGAAGGATCCGGAACTGACCGCGATCATGAACGATCTCCATCCGGCACTGATCTCGGCCTACTCGACCTATCCGAACAAGTCGCCGCAATTCATCAAGGACAATCCGTTCCCGGCACCGGATACCCATTATTACGGTTTTCCGCAGTTCCCGGACACCTACGTCACCTTCTACCGCAAGGATCTGTTCTGCAACGAGACCGAAGCGAAGAAATTCCAGGAATCGTTCAACCAGAAGCTGCCCTGCACCTATGAGGATTGGCAGGACGTCGACTGGACGACCTACGAGAACATTGGCAAGCACTTCATGCGCAAGAAGGGCGATCCGCTGGGCGACGGCGTGGCCGACGACGACTTCTTCGGCATCTCTTACCAGGCGGGCAAGAGCTACGACTTCTCGACCATGCAGGTGAACGCCTTCATCTGGCAGCATGGCGGCGAGATCTGGGACGAGACCAGGCAGCCGGAGGCGCAGGCGGAGGGCGTGGTCAACAGCGAAACAAACGTCAAGGCGTTCGAGCATTACCTGAGCATGCTGCAATACATGCCGCCGGTTGCCCGCACCGGCCAAGCCGACATCTTCGTGATCCAGGACCTCTACATGCAGGGCAAGACCGCAACCACCATCGACTGGGTGGGCTTGGGCGAGCCGGTGCTGGATCCCAAGACCTCGCGCGTCCACGACAAGTCGGCGTTCGGCCCGGCGCCCGGCCTGCGCAAGGAGGACGGCACCATCGACCGCACCGGCAATATCGGTGGCCAGCCCTTCGTGCTCACCACCTGGAACAGTCCGGAAGTGGATGCCGCGGCGCTGGAAGTGGTGAAGTGGTGGCTTAAGCCGGAAACCCAGAAGAAGTTCGCCGCCAACGGCGGTCAGTCCGGCCTGATGTCGGTGATGGCCGATCCCGAATATGACAGCCTCAGGCCCTGGAACCGGGCACACAAGGAGATGCTCGACTGGCAGCGCGACGTCTGGCACGTGCCGGAGTTCTTCGAGCTGCTGACCCAGCAGCAGGAAGAGTTCGATAAGGCGATCACCGGCCAGATCACCGCCCAGGAGGCGCTCGATTCGATCGCGCGGTTCCAGCAGCAGACCCTGGAGGATGCGGGCCGCATCGAGTGAGCCGCGCTTGGTGACTTCATGATAGCATGGCGGCCGCCGGCCCGTCCGAGGCGGCGGCCGCAGGGGGCGGGCCACGGGTCCGCCCCGTCTCGAGGTGATTGGACAAGCACATCATGGCGAGCAGCGCTGTCGTCGCGCATGAGATCAGGTCCGAAGGCGGTTTCCTCGCCTGGCTGCTGGCACCGCAGAGACGCGGGCCGCTGCTCGTGGCGCCGGCGCTGATCGTCCTGTTCCTGATGAACATCTTCCCGCTGCTCTGGTCGTTCGGCCTGAGCTTCTACAACTACAGCGCCAAGAAGCGCGACGTGCCCGACTTCGTGGGGCTGCGCTTCTTCGAGCGGGTGATCACCGATCCGACCGTCTGGGAGCGGTTCAAGACCACCGCGATCATCGTCTCGAGCTCGGTACTGGCGCAGCTCGTGATCGGCTTCCTGCTGGCGCTCCTGTTCTCCAAGCAGTTCCCGCTGCGTCGCATCCTGCTGATGCTGGTGCTGACCCCGATGATGCTGTCGCTGGTCGCAGTCGGCGTGTTCTTCAAGCTGTTCTACGAACCGACCTTCGGCCTGGTCAGCCAGGCCGTGGCGATGTTCACCGGCGACAGGTTCGCCCTGCTCGGCACGCCGACGGGTGCCATCATCGGCGTGGTGATCGCGGATGCCTGGATGTGGTCGCCCTTCGTGATGCTGCTGGTGCTGGCCGGGCTCGTGTCGGTGCCGAAATATCTCTACGAGGCGGCCGAGATCGACCGGGCTTCCGCCTGGCGGCGCTTCCAGACCATCACCTTTCCCTACATCAAGAGCCTGCTGCTCCTGGCGGTGCTGTTCCGCACCATCGAGACCTTCAAGCTGTTCGACGTGGTCTACATCCTGACCGAAGGCGGACCCGGCTCGGCAACGGAGACGATCGGCGTCTATGTCTACCGGCTGGCTTTCCAGTATTTCCGCACCAGCCAGTCGGCGGCACTCGCCTACATCATCCTGTTTGTCGTGATCGTGCTCACCTCGCTCTATCTCTACGCCGTGAACCGCCGCGCCCAGGAGGTCGACTGACATGACTAGGTCACGTGAGATCGGCCGGGCCGGCTGGGGCTGGACCGCGTTCGCCGGCATCATCGCCCTGATCTACTTCTTCCCGGTCATGTGGATCATCATGACCGCCTTCAAGACCCGTCCGGACGCGCTCGCTGTCCCGCCGAAATTCTTCTTCACGCCGACCTTCGACAATTTCATCGGC
>NZ_WUJP01000836.1 GCF_009806515.1 Geminicoccus flavidas
GTGTTCTTCCGGGCGGTGATCTCTGGCGGTGGTGCGGCCCAGGCGACGGAGTTCCCGCTCTATTTCTTCAACTCGATCTTCATCGCCGGGGTTTCCTGTCTCCTGGCGCTGATCATCGGTACGATCGCCGCCTACGGCTTCTCGCGCTACCCGCTGAAAGGGAACGAGACCTACATGTTCATCATCCTGACTACGAGGATGATGCCCGCGATCGTGGTGGTGATCCCAATCTTCCTGATGTTCCGCGAGATCGGCCTGTCGGGCACCTATTTCGGTATCATCTTCCTCTACACCGCCTTCAACCTGCCCTTCACCATCTGGATGGTGCGCTCCTTCTTCGACGAGCTGAACACCGAGATCGAGGACGCGGCGCGCATGGACGGTGCCACCGAGCGCCAGCTCTTCTTCGGGATCTGCCTGCCGCAGGTGAAGGCAGGTCTCGCCGCCACCTTCGTGTTCGGCCTGATCCTGACCTGGAAC
The DNA here is from genome assembly GCF_009806515.1 of Geminicoccus flavidas. GTDB lineage: Bacteria > Pseudomonadota > Alphaproteobacteria > Geminicoccales > Geminicoccaceae > Geminicoccus > Geminicoccus flavidus. The sequence continues at coordinate 481 of NZ_WUJP01000836.1, forward strand.
GAGTTCCTGTTCGCGCTGCTGCTGACCGGCGTGGACACCCGCACCGTGCCGGTCGCCATGGCGCGCACGCTGGGCGGCGAGATGGGCGTCGACTACGGGCTGCTCGCCGCGATCGTCACCCTGTTCCTGATCCCGATCTTCTTCGTGACGTTCCTCCTGCAGAACCAGCTCCTGCGCGGCGTCACCTTCGGCACGGTTCGGAAGTGAGGCCATGGCAACCATCGACATCAAGGACGTCACCAAAGTCTATCCCAACGGCTTCAAGGCGGTGGAGCGGATCAACCTCTCCGTCGGCCAGGGCGAGGTCATGTGCCTGCTGGGACCCTCTGGCTGCGGCAAGACCACGACGCTGCGCATGGTGGCGGGTCTGGAGGACATCACCGAAGGCGAGTGCCAGATCGGCGGCAGGCGGGTGAACGAGCTGCTCGCCCGCGAGCGCAACGTGGCCATGGCCTTCCAGTTCTACGCGCTCTACCCCTCGCTCACGGTGGCGGAGAATTTGAAGTTCCCGCTCCATGCCGAGGGCCGCAGCCATGCGGAGATGGACGCGAAGGTCCGCCAGGTGGCGAAGACCCTGCAGCTCGAGAGCGTGCTCGGGCGCAAGCCCGCCCAGCTCTCCGAGGGCGAGAAGCAGCGGGTCGCGGTCGGTCGCTCGATCATCCGCGATCCTGAATGCTTCCTGTTCGACGAGCCGCTCTCGCGCCTGGACGTCACCCTGCGCGAGCAGATGCGCGGCGAGATCAAGGAGGTGCTCTCCGGACTGTCCAAGGCCACCGTGATCGTCACCCACGACCAGCTTGAAGCGCTGACCATGGCCGACCGGATCGCGGTGATGCGCGCCGGGATCATCGAGCAGGTGGCAACCCCGCACGACATCTTCGCCAAGCCCGCCAACCTGTTCGTGGCAGGCTTCATCGGCACGCCGCAGATGAACCTGATCCCGGCCAGCTTCACCGGGATGGTTGGCGGCCATGGCGGCTTCGCCCTGCCCGGCGGTCAGAAGGTCCTGGTGCAGGTCGATCCGGCGGTGGGCGGACTGGCCGCCGGCACCGGGGTCACGCTGGGCATCCGGCCGCGCAATCTCGAGATCATGCCAGAACCGGTGCCGGACGGGCTCACCCTCCAGGTCGACATCGTCGAGCCGATGGGGGCGGAGACCCTGGCGCATCTGTCCGATGGCGCTCAGTCGATGCGGGTGGTGTGCGACTGGCGGGTGCCCATCGACGAGGGTGATCGGCTCCATGTCCGGTTCCAGCCGGGCTATGTCCATGTGTTCGGCCCAGACGAGCAGGCGGTCCGCTCATGAGCAACCCAAGCACTCCCGTGCCGCCGGGCGGCCTCAGCGCAAAGGCGGCCAAGCGGGTCGAGTACGCGATCATCGCGCTCTGTTGCGCAGCACTGGTGATGATCTTCCAGCCCTTCACCATCAGCCTGTTCACGCTCGGCTGCATCTTGGTGGTGGTGGGCGGCCTGGCCTTCAACTTGGTGCCGCTGTGCCGGGCGGGCGTGCGGCCGCGCAGCCTCCTCAAGGCGGTCGGCATCATCCTGCTGATCCTGGTGATCGTGGCGCTGCTCGGGATCGGCTCGGCCCAGCTCTACGTGCAGAGCCTGG
>NZ_WUJP01000837.1 GCF_009806515.1 Geminicoccus flavidas
GCCGCTAATCGGAACCCGGTTAGTCATCCCGGAACGCGGGAACGACCGGGGAGGCATCGGCGTGCGCTACGACGCGGCGGCAGTGGGTTTCTACACGCTCGACATCCTGGCGCGGCCGGTCGAGGCGATCCCTGAGGGTGGGGGTGTCGCCTTCGTCGACGAGATCCGCATGGTGGTGTCCGGCACGGCCGGTGCCACCGCCGTCGACCTCGCCAAGCTCGGCCTGCGCACGCTGGCGGCAGGCTCGGTGGGCGATGACGAGCATGGCGGCTTCGTGCTCGATCGGCTGGCGCGGCATGGCGTGGACATCTCCGCGATGCAGCGCATCGCGGGCGTGCCGACCTCCACCACCATCATGACCGTGCGTCCGAACGGCGAGCGGCCGGCCCTGCACATGCGCGGCGCCGCCGACCGCTTCGAGTTGCCCCCCGAGCGCTACCCCCAGGTGCTGGATGCCCGCTTCGTCCATCTGGGCGG
>NZ_WUJP01000838.1 GCF_009806515.1 Geminicoccus flavidas
CACCGGCTTCATGCGCCGCTTCGACGGTGCGCCGTCGCTCCGGTTCCTCCAGGCGGCCAGAGCGGCCGGCTGCCAGACCAGCCTCGACCTGATCGCACCAGGAGAGGACGGCCTGGCGCTAGTCGAGCCACTCCTGCCGTTCGTCGACTATTTCATGCCATCCATCGAGGAGGCGCGCGTCCTGTCGGGAATGGAAGATCCGGTCGAGGCCGCTAGGTTCTTTCTCGATCGTGGTGCCGGCACGGTGGCGGTGACACTCGGGGCCGACGGCTCGGTGGTCGCCGATGCCGGAGGTACCATCCTGCGCATCCCGGCCTTCGCCGTTCCGGTGGTCGACACGACCGGCTGCGGCGATGCCTACGTGGCCGGGATGATCACCGGGCTCGCCCAGGGCATGGACCTGGAGGCGGCGGCACGCCTGGCCACCGCCGCGTCCGGGTTGGTCGCCACCGGGCTGGGCTCGGACGCCGGCATCATCGACCTAGGCGACACGCTCCAGCGAATGCAGGACCTGGAGGTGCGGCGCTGAACGGCGGCCGGGGCTTGCCGATCCTGGCGGTTCGCGTCACATGCCGCCGTGACACGCAGCGGACATGGGAGGATGGGTGCGATGCTCGGCAAGCTGATGGGCAAGCTGTTCGGGGGCGGCCCCGGCAAGGCATCGGCCCCGGCCGACCCGGTCGAATACAACGGCTACGAGATCGTCGCCGACCCGATCAACAATGGCGGCCAGTTCAACGTCG
>NZ_WUJP01000839.1 GCF_009806515.1 Geminicoccus flavidas
CCGGCACGATCCGCAAGAACTTCCCCGACGGGCAGAAGGAGCACCGCTTCATCCGGGCCGACACCCACAGCTCGCGCGACGATGCGGCCGGCCATTCGCTGCAGAAGGCCCGCCAATTGATCGACGAGCAGGGCGACCGGCTGTTCCGCTGACTATCGCCGGCTCTGCGGGCCGGCCGCAGAGGAGGAGACCGTCATGCAGGCATTCAGCGCCCGGCGCGCCGCGTTCCGGGCCCTGCACGACCAAGGCTGCTTCGTGCTGCCCAATCCCTGGGACATCGGTGGCGCGCGCCGCCTCCAGGCCCAGGGCTTCCAGGCCCTGGCATCCACCAGCGCCGGGGTGGCCTGGTCGCTCGGGCGCGACGATGGCGAACTCTCCCGCGACGAGGTGCTGGCCCATCTGGAGGCGCTCGTGGCGGCGACCGACCTGCCGGTCAACGCCGATTTCGAGGCGGGCTTCGCCGACGCCCCGGATGAGGTCGCGGCCAATGTCGCGCTCGCGGTGGCGACCGGCGTAGCGGGTCTCTCGATCGAGGACCGCACCGGCAAGGAGCTCTACGAGCTGCCGCTTGCGGTGGAGCGGATCCGCGCGTCGCGCGCCGCGATCGACCGGAGCGGGGCGGACGTCCTGCTGGTCGGGCGCACCGAAGGCTTCCTGATCGGCCGCACCGGGCTCGATGCCACGCTGGAGCGGCTGACAGCCTATGCGGCGGCCGGGGCGGACGTCCTTTATGCCCCGGGTGTCAGCGACCCGGCCGCCATTCGGGCCATCGTCCAGGCGGTAGCACCCAAGCCCGTCAACGTGCTGCTCTGGCGGCCGGAGATGCGGGTCGCCGAACTGGCGGCACTGGGCGTGCGCCGGGTCAGCGTCGGCGGGTTCCTGGCCCGTGCGGCCTGGGCAGGCTTTACGGAGGCGGCGCGGCAGCTCCATGACGAGGGCAGCCTGCCGGCCACGCTGTTTCCCCGGCGCTGACCGGTTCAGCCTGGCTGGCGCGCCGGCAGCCACGCGATCAGCCGGGCAAACGTGGCCCTGGCGGCGGCCAGTGCCGCAGGCTCGCCATCTGGCGTGACGGCGGCCATGAGCTCGCTGCGGAATGCCTGCCAGCTCGCCATGGTCTTGCGGCCATGGGGGTTGAAGTAGCCGAGCCCCGGCAGGCCGCTGCGCGCCAGCGCCTTGGCGATCACCGCACCGCCGAGAGTGGAGCCTTCCAGCACGTAGAGCGAGCCCCAGGCGCTGGCCTCGTCGGGCAAGGGCGTCAGGTCCGGGCGGGGCGGCGGCCCGTCCCGGTCATCCAGGAGCCGCAGATCGGCCGCCAGCAGCGCCAGGCGGCGGCGCGGGCGGAACCGCTCGCCCAACAGGGCCTCGACCATCGGCTCCCAGGCTGCATGAAACCCATGAAAGGCACGCAGGACCAGGCGCAGGTGCTCTAAGTCGAGCGGCGGGGCCAGGAGGTCCAGGCGTGCTTCCAGCACGGCATGGTCGGCTGCCGTCTCTGCCCTCAGGCGGTCCAGGATGGTCGGACGGTCGGACATTCACGGTTCCGGCGAAGCGGCCGGGCCAGGACCGGCCCGTGAGCGGCAACCGATACCGAAACGGCCTGATCCTGCCCACACGAAATGATGACGACGTTGCCGGGAATGCGTAGGAACTTGGGTGGTGGCTGCCCGGTTCGGCACCTCCGGACGCTTAGTACGTAGGAAATGGTGTGATGGAGCGGCCCCTCGACGTGACCTCGTGCGAGCGGGAGCCGATCCGGACCCCGGGGGCGATCCAGCCGCATGGGGTGCTGCTGGCAGTCGAACCTGACCAGCTCGTGGTTCGCCAGGCAGCCGGCGAGCCTGGCTGGATGGGTGCCGCGGCGGCCGGACTGCCGCTGGGGCGGCACCTGGAGGAGTGGTCGGCGCCGCTCGCGGCACTGGTGCGGCAGTTCCAGGCGAGCGGGGCGCCTGGCGGTTTCCAGGGCAGCCTGAGCGGGGCAGGTTGCCCGATCGACGTCATGGTGCATCGGGGCAGGGGCGGGGTCCTCCTGATCGAGCTGGAACCAGGCGACCCGGACCGGGCAGGTGCGGCCGAATGCCTGGCGGCCGTGGAGGAGGCGACCGGGGCGTTCGAGCGGGCGCACGACAACGAGGAACTGCTGCGGCAGGCCGCCGTCCTGTTCCGGCGGATCACCGGCTTCGACCGGGTGATGGTCTATCGCTTCCTGGAGGACAGCTCCGGGCAGGTGGTGGCCGAGGACCGCGCCGAGGAGCTCCATTCCTTCCTGGACCACCGCTTTCCCGCCTCCGACATCCCCAGCCAGGCGCGCGATCTCTACGTGCGCAACACGGTGCGGGTGATCCCGGACGTCGCCTACCGGCCGCTGCCTCTAGAGCAGGCACCGGGCGAACCGGACGAGGGGCCGCTCGACATGTCCGACTGCGTGCTGCGCAGCGTGTCGCCGATCCATCTCCAATATCTGGAGAACATGGGGGTGGCCGCGTCCGCCTCGATCTCCATCGTGGCGGGCGATGTGCTCTGGGGGCTGATCGCCTGCCACCACATGACCCCGCGCCGCCTGCCTTACGAGGTCGGGGCCATGTGCCGGGTGCTGGCGCGGGTGCTCTCGCGGCAGATCGGCGCCCAGGCGGATGCCGCAATCCACCGGCAGCGGATCCGGCTGCGGGCGATGGAGGACGAGCTTCTGGCCAGGCTGGCCCGTGAGGACGGCTTCGAGGAAGGCCTCGAGCGCCACGGCGCGGCCTTCACCCAGCTGGCCAGTGCCGACGGGATGGCGATCTGCCGGGGTGGACGCATCGACATCCACGGCGTGTGTCCGGCACCGCACCAGGTGCAGGCTGTCCGCGACTGGCTGCTCGCCGAGGAAATGGTGCAGCCGTTCGCCACCGAATCGCTGCCCGAGCGGTTCCCAAAGGCCAGCGAGTTCGTCGCTACTGGAGCCGGCCTCCTCTCGATCGTGGTGAACCGCCCGGACGGCATGGTGATCCTGTGGTTCCGCGGCGAGCAGCTGCAGGTGGTCAAGTGGGGCGGCAACCCGCACCAGGCCAAGACCGTGGATGCGGCATCCGGGCAGCTGACACCGCGCGCCTCCTTCGAGCTCTGGCAGGAGACGGTGCGCGGCCGCGCACGCAGCTGGTCGAGGGCGGAGATCGAGACCGCCGGACGGCTGTGCGCCAGACTCGTGGAGCTGCGCCAGGGCAAGCAGCTGAGCATCCTCAACGCCCAGCTGCGCAGCATGGTCCAGGACAAGGAGAAGCTGCTGGCCGAGCAGGTCAACCTCCTGGTGCAGAAGGACCTGCTGCTGCGCGAGGTCAACCATCGCGTCCAGAACAGCCTGCAACTGGTGAGTAGCTTCCTGTCGCTGCAGATGCGTGGCAGCCAGGAGCCGCACGTCCTGGCCCAGCTGGAGGAGGCGCGCCGCCGCCTGCACGCGGTAGCGCTGGTGCATCGCCGGCTCTATCAGACGGACCAGGTGCAGTCGGTCGAGATGGGCCGCTATCTCGACGAGCTGCGCCATGACCTGGTGAGCTCGTTTGGCCCAGAATGGGCCGAGCAGCTGCAGGTCCGCTCTGATACGATCTCGATCCCGACCGACCAGGCGGTGAGCCTCGGCCTGATCGTAACTGAACTGGTCGTCAACTCGGCCAAGTACGCCTACCAGGGCCAGGCCGGGCCAATCACCGTGCAGTTGCGCGAGCTGGCGGGCCGCGCGATCGTGCTGACCGTGGCCGATCGCGGCGTGGGTGAGGCGGCGCCGACCGGCACCGGATTTGGGCTGCGCATGGTGCAGGCTCTGTGCGCCCAGTGGCAGGGCAGCATCGACCAGCAGGACAACCGGCCGGGCCGCCGGGTCGTCATCACCGTACAGGCTGCCGCCTGACGGGCCCTTTCGGACGTCAGCCAAGCGTCGCGGTCTCGCCGCCCTGCGGATGGCTTGGCGGGGTGATTAGGACCTTGTCGATCCGCCGCCCGTCCATGTCGACCACCTCGAAGCGCCAGCCCTGCCAAGCAAAGCAGTCGCCCGCATCCGGGATCCGGCCGAGCTGGGAAAGGACGAACCCGGCCAGGCGCTGATAATCGTCATGGTGCTCGAGCAGCCCCTCGAGGCCGATCGTGTGCTCGACGTCGTGGATCGGCATTAGCCCGTCCACCAGCCAGGAGCCGTCCTCGCGCCGCTGTGCCTCGTAGGCATCCTCGGCACCGGCCTCGGCGATGTCGCCTGCGATCGCCGCCATGAGGTCGGAGGGCGTGACGATGCCCTCGAACGCGCCATACTCGTCCACCACCACCGCCAGATGCACCGGCGCATCCTTGAACAGGCGGACCAGCCGGCCGGCATCGATCGTATCGGGCACGATCGGCGGCTGAAACAGGCGCAGGCTTTCGCCGACCGTGCCCTGGGTGGCGGCCTTGCCGGCCAGATCCTTGGCCTGGACGACGCCCAGCACCTCCTCCTCGTCGCCCAGCACCGGAAAGCGCGAGCGCCCGGACGAGGCCATGGCGGCGATCGCGTCGGCGATCGGCATGGCAGCCGGCAGGCTCACCACTTCCACCCTGGGGGTCATGATCGCGCGGACCGGCAGGTCGTTGATACGCAGGAGGCCCTCCATCATGGAGCCGGCCTCCTCGTCGATCACGCCGGCCGCCCGGCTCTCGGAGATCAGCAGCGCCACCTCCTGCTCGGTCGGGACCTCGCGGACCTCCTTGGGCAGGCGCAGGAGCCGGAGCACGGTGTTGGTCGAGTATTCTAGGAGCCAGACCACCGGTGCGGCCACCTTGCCCAGGAGGATCATGGGCGCTGCGACGAACGCGGCGATCGATTCGGCGAACTGGAGTGCTAGGCGCTTGGGCACGAGTTCGCCCACCACCAGCGACAGCCAGGTAATGCCGGCCACCACGATCCCGAAGGCGATCGGGGTGGCATACTGGCCGGCGATCGGCGCGATCCAGGCGGCGACGTAGCCGGACAGGGTGGCGCCGCCATAGGCGCCGGCGACGATACCGACCAGGGTGATGCCGATCTGGACGGTCGACAGGAGACGGGACGGGTTGTCCTGCAGCTTGAGCGCCAGGCCCGCGGCCTTACTGCCCTCGTCTGCAGCCGTCTGGAGCCGGGCCCGCTTCGCCCGGACCATCGCCATCTCCGCCATGGCGAAGAACCCGTTGAGCAGCACCAGGGCCACCACGACCAGAAGCTCGAACACCTACCCTCGCAGAAGGTCGCCACCAAGGTCTCTAGGATGTGGTTTCCCTGGCCCGTAGGAAAGCCCACATCGCAGGCGCCTTCACAGAAGACGGCCTCGCCACCGGCCGCACGGCTCTGGCCCCGGCCAGGCTAGCCGTTGCGCCAGGCGCTCACGAAGGCCCGCGCACGCCCGGCCACCGCCTCCGCATCCATGCCCGGCTTGTAGAGGGCCGAGCCCAGGCCGAAGCCGTCGGCACCGGCGGCACGGTAGGCGGCCATGCTGTCCGGCTCGATCCCGCCCACCGGGAAGACCGGCATGGTCTTGGGCAGGACCGCGCGCAGCGCCTTGACCACCCTGGGCGGGATCATCTCGGCCGGGAACAGCTTCAGCCCGTCCGTGCCGGCGTCGATCGCGGCGAAGGCCTCGGTGGGCGTGGCGATACCCGGTAGGGTCAGGAGGCCCTGAGCCTTGGCGGCCCGGATCAGGGCCGGGTCGCCATGCGGGGTCACCATCAGCCGGCCACCGGCCTTCACCAGGCGGTCCAGGTCCGCGGTCGTGCGCATCGTCCCGGCACCCACCAGGATGTCGGCGCCGAACTCTTCGGCCAGCCTGGCGATGCTCTCGAACGGCTCTGGCGAGTTCAGCGGCACCTCCAGGATCACGAACCCGGCCTCGACCAGCGCCCGGCCGATCGGCAGCACCTCGTCCGGCTGGATGCCGCGCAGGATGGCGACCAGCGGCAGTCGATCGGTGAAGCTGGCAAGCTCGGTCATGGGCGGGACTCCTCCATCAGGCCGGCCAGCCTGGCGATGCGGAGCTGGCCGAGAAAGGCGGCATCGGGATGGGCGGTCTCAGTAGCGATGCCGAGGATGGTTGCCGCCTCGGCATAGCGCTGGGCCAGCGTCGCCCCGCCTACCAAGACCAGCCGGTCTGCCGCCATGCCGAACTCGTCGGTGGCCTCCACCAGCTCGCTGCCGATCACGAGGCCCGAGAGCCAGGCCGGCCCGGCCTCGGTGCCGAGTTCGCCGAACAGGGCCAGGGCGCGGGCACCGAACAGGCGGCGCAGCAGCCCGCCACCGGTGCGGTCGGCTGCCCGGCGCACGCCTTGGGTGAACGCCGCCGTGTCGAACGGGTCGGGCTCGTCCAGGGAGGGCATGGTGTGGCGCAGGATGGTGTGCCGGCGCAGGGCCGCGAACAGCTCGCCGGTCAGGTAGCTGGCAAAGCTCGCGATCCTGCCGCCCTCGACCTGGACCCATTTGGAATGGGTGCCCGGCAGCACGAACAGGCCGGCACCCTCGCCGGCGCAGCCCAGGATCTGGGTCTCCTCGCCGCGCATCACGTCCGGGATGCCCACCGAATTGCGGTACGACATGCCGGGCACGATGTGCAGCACGCTGCCATCCGCCGTGGTGAAGCGGAGCAGGCTTCTTGCGATCTCGGCGGCGCCGCCCGGGCAGGGGACATAGGCCGCCTCGCGCCAGCCGGTCCTGGCCCCTACCATTCCCGATGCCAGCACCGGCAGGTCCGGATGGGCGGCGCGCCAGCGACCGGTCGCCGCGGCAAAGGCGGTATCGAACCCGCCTTCCGGCAGGCTGGTGATACCGTGGGACGAGGCGTGGCGGTCCAGAATCGCGCCGTCCGGCCCGATCAGGGCCGCGCGCAGGGAGCTGGTGCCCCAGTCCAGGCCGATCAGCGCCGCCACCTCATTCCTCCTCCTGCCGTGCCGCCGCGCGGACGCTAGCCTCTTGCCCGTGGCGGCGAAAGCGCCGAAGCGGCAGGCCAGAGCCGGGCGGCCAGCCGCCCCGGCCGATCCTGCGCGTGTCGATGAAAGGAAGCGATGTTGACGAACGTGGTGGCGGTGGGCCTGACTACCCAGGGCCAGGACGGCCGGCCGGACAGCCTCTTGCCGAAGCTCCAGGCGATCCAAGCCGCCGGTGCCGATGCCGCCGAGATCGCGCTGTACGATCTGGACGTGGTGGCAGGCGGCCGGCCGCTGGAGCGGCAGTTCGCGCGGGTGCTGGAGATCGCGTCTGGCTTCGC
>NZ_WUJP01000840.1 GCF_009806515.1 Geminicoccus flavidas
GCTGCGCTACTCCGTCCACGGGCCGATCGCCTCCAACCCCTGGGACCTGCGCCACCGCGAGATCCATGAGGCAGTGGCGATAGCGCACCTGACGATGGCCGGGCGGCTCGGTGCCGGGATCTATGTGCAGCATTCCGGCCGCACCGTGCATGCGACCGGACCGGAACTGGCGGTGCTGCGTGCCCAGGAGCGGGACTTCCTGCGGCGCCTGGGCGATCTCGCCGGCAGGATGGGCGTGACCGTCGTCGTGGAGAACCTGTTCGGCGAGCGGCCGGGCGACCTCACCCAGCTGCCGCACGAGGTGGCCGAGCAGGTGGCGGAGGTCGACCATCCGCATGTCCGGGTGCTGATCGACTTCAGCCATGCCTACCAGGAAGCGACCAGGCGCGGCGTCGATGCCTGGGCGTCGGTGCGCCAGGCGGCACCGCTTACGGCCCATCTGCATGTCCATGACAGCTTCGGCCGGACCGCGACCATGCTGGGCCATACCCGCTCAGAAACGGTGGCGTTCGGCATGGGCGACCTGCACCTGCCGCCCGGCTGGGGCGACATCCCGTGGGAGATGCTGTTCGGCGAGCTGCGCTTCCTGCCGGGCACCATCGCCAATGTCGAGCTGCCGGCGCGCTATGCCGAGCACGCGCACGAGGTTGTGGCCCAGGTGCGGGAGATGGTGGGGCTGTCACGATGAGGGCGGTGCAGCAATTCGCCAGGGCGATGGCCGGCGCCGGCCAGGACATGGCTTCTTCATTCCGGGCCAAAGTAGACATGCTTCCGGAAAAACATTGAATCGGTCCAGAATGATCGCCGGATATACGCAGAATATCCGACAAGCCTCCTGGAGGATTGGGTCTGTCACTGATGTGAATTAGTTCAAGCTTGTCAAACCGGAGGAGGCCTACGGCTTCATGGGTGGTTTCAGAGAACTTTCCAGGCCAATGGAAGTCGTGCGGATGAGGCTGCTGTTCGGGTTGGCGCTCCTGCCATTGCTGCTGGTCGCATCGCCCAAAGGTGCAGATGCCTCCGCGATGCGGCACTGCCGGGGCCTGTTCGGGCCGGAGGACCTGTTCTGGCGTACGAAGTCGCTGACCCGGGCGGAGGCGATGGCGCGGCTGCCGGTGGGCAAGCGGCACAATTCCGGCAACATGCTGTCGTTGAACTACGACATTCATCCGGATGGCCGCCTGCGCCAGGCGAACGAGTTCAAGAAGCAGTGGGACTACATCTTCGGCACCGGCCCGACCTCCGGCTATGGCGAGATCGTGCGCGGCCGGCTGGCGCCGGGCGCCAAGTCGAGCTGGGGCAGGGCCAGGCGGATCAACAAGAAGAACCTGTCCGAGTGCATCGTCGACGGCACCACGCCCGCGATCTGCTTAGGCATTCCGAGCAGCACCGACATCCCGCCGATGAGCCTGGGCCAACACACCGACTGGATGATCTTCGACAAGTATTCCGACGATCCCCGCTCGCTCAAGAATCTCGGGGTCGGCGACCATGCCTGCCTCACCTACAAGGTGATGTATTCCAGCAATTTCGACTTCAACATCGGCTACGAGACCAAGATCCCGGGCTTCGGCAGCGCGCCGGACGGCCGCTATCCGCCGAACGACCATTTGTGCGAGGGGACGCGGCGCACGGTGAACACCGGCGAGGCTTTCTCGACCCGGGTCGTGGTGGGCGGCCCGGGCGATTCGCCGACCGCGGCGTCGGGCAAGCTGCTCGGCCACTTCAGGGACGACATGCTCGACGTCACCTGCACGCGGTTCCGGGTGATGACCGAGATGGACGCCCAGGGCCCGCGGACCAATGCCCTGCTGCCGGGTTTGGTACCACGTCGAGCATGAGCTGATTCTCAACATCAACTATGATCCGCGGCCCGGCCAGCGCTCCGGCGCGCTCATGCGCCTGTCCTTCTATGACGATCGCACCGGCCAGCACGTCACCAGCTTCGGCATGGCGAACACCTTCACCTTCGAGGGGCTCAACTATCCGCTGATGCCGCGCCCGGACGCGAGCGGGAAGATCGATGGCATGTTCGTGTCCATGTAGCAGACCGACCCCGACCCGGGCAGGAGGGGCTTCGCCACCGCCGTCAGGGACTTCGAGTGCTACCTGAAGTGAGCGCCCGGCGGCCCGTCAGCCGCCGCCAATACCGGTATTGACCTCGCCGGTGCCGCCGCAGGTCGGGCAGTCCTTGCCGTCGACCTTGCCGCTGCCACTGCAGGTCGGGCAGAGATTCTCGCCGGTCCCGGGCGTGCCGGGTGGGGCCTCGTCGCCGGGCGACGGCTCAGGTGTCGAGGGGGTGACGGGCATCTTCTGACTCCCCATGGCTCCCGCGGCTCGTCTGCCGCTGGTGGATGAACGGCGTCCGCCCGAATGCGTTCCGGGCGGACGCCGTCCCCATCAGAGCCAGATGTCGGACGTGCAGTCCCCACCCGGATAGCGCGTCTCGTGCGCGCGGGCCGGCCCCTTCGGCTCCTTGCCGAAGTCGACGAAGAAGTCCCGATTGATCGACATGCCGCCGTTCTCGGTGTCGCAGTCGATCTGCACCATGCAGGAACCCAGCTCGTCTACGGCCGGATAGAACTGCGCGTCCCAGGACGAGAGCAGGCTGGTGGTGCAGTAGAGCCGCTTGCCGTCGAGCGAGAGCTGCAGCATCTGCGGCCCGCCCGCGACCTTGTGGCCGTTCACTTCCGGCGCCTTGCCGAGCATGCCGCCGATCCAGACCTGGCCGGTGAGCTTCGGGTTGGCCGGGTCGCTGATGTCGTACTGGCGCAGGTCGCCATGCAGCCAGTTCGAGAAATACATGAACCGGTCGTCCATGGAGATCAGGATGTCGGTGATCAGCGGCGGCAGCGGCACCGGGAAGCCTTCGATCTCGACCGGCTCCTCCTGGATCACCTTGTCGAGCTGCCAGCCATCCCCGTTCTTGTGCCAGTGCCAGACGTTCGAGGAGAGCGCGACGCCGACATAGCCATGGGTGCTGGCTGGGTCGTGGTGGAAGCGGACCTCCAGCGGGATCATGCCGTCCGTGCCGAGATCGTAGGACTTCTCGACCCGCCGGCCCTCGAAGTCCCAGAAATGGATCTGGCTACCGTAGCGCTTGCCGACATCCTCCAGCTTGAACCCGCCGAAGAAGGCGTTGGGCGCGCCGAACTCGGAGGACACCATGACGTTGTGGCGCGGCTGGTACCAGAAGTCGTAGCCGTACTTCATGGCGCCGAGATCCTTCTCCCAGCGGCCGGTGATGTTGAAGTCCTGGTCCATGGTGAGGAAGCCGCCCGGCCCCTCGCCCTCGGCATTGCCCAGCATGGAGATGATGATCTCCTTGCCCAGGCAATGGATGGTGTGGGGCGCGGTCAGCCCAGTCTTGGCGATCACCTCTTCCGGCTCGATCACCTTGTGCAGCTTCGGCGCACGCGGGTCGGCCGTATCGACGATGTGGATGCGGCTGGACTTGAAACCCGGCACCACCAGGAAGCGGCGCTCGGCCGAGGCATCGCCATGGCAGGACGAGCAGGCGTTCCAGCCGAAATGATGGAGCTCGTCGCCCTTGTTCGGCATCTCCAGCCGGTGGATGACCTGACTGTAGGTGGGGCTGGACGGATCGGCGTCGACGGTCGCCAGATAGTCCGGCGCATCGACCTTGCTGCCGGTATAGATGCCGATCGTGTAGAGCAGCTTTTCGCGCGGGGCTGCCATCGCGTCCTCGGGCGAGGCGAAGCCCGGCCCGCAGCAATGCGAGGCGTCATGGTGATGGCCGTTGGACGTCATCGGCGTACTCTTCCAGGTTCCGACAGGGGCGGATGCATCTTACTACACAAGCATCTTGTGCTTAATTTCATTCTACGCCTGCATTCACACCAAGCATAGGTACGGCAAAATTAAACGCTAAATTAGGTGTTATAACCGAGCGTGCACCCGGCCTTTGGCTTCATCAGTCGTCGGCGGTCCTTATCCGGCATCCTGACAGGGATCCGAATGGATGCCGCCGTACCGATCGAGGATAGGCCATCTTCTGAAGGAAGCGAGCGGATTCGCAACCGTGCCGAGGAGGTTCGACGCGGCCTGTTCTTGGCAGGATCTGGCTCCGGCACCGACTGCCTGACGGCGGTCTTGGCAATGACATCCTGCATGATGCTGGGGGCCATGCTGGAAAGTGCCGGGGACGACCTGCTCGTGGCCGACCTCGCCCGGACCATCGACGGCGGCCAGGGTGACAACTGAAGCTGCCGGGCGTCACCAGACTCGCCCCTGCCGACTTCACCGGCTGAGGCGGCTCGGCAAGCTGCACCGCCCTGCCAGGGGGAACTCGCTGGTGGAAGGCTGGTTCACCTGTCAGGACCAAGCGGCAGGGGTGATGGCGATGAGCGGGACCGTTGGGGACTTCTTCTGGGAGCGCCTGAAGCAGTGGGGTGTCCGCCACGTCTTCGGCTATCCAGGCGACGGCATCAACGGCCTGCTCGGCGCCCTGCAGCGCCGTGACGGGGACATCAAGTTCGTCCAGGCGCGCCATGAGGAGATGGCCGCGTTCATGGCCTCGGCCTATGCCAAGTACACGGGCGAGCTCGGCGTGTGCCTTGCCACGTCGGGGCCGGGCGCCTCGCACCTGCTGACCGGCCTGTACGACGCCCGCCTCGACCATGTGCCGGTGCTGGCGATCGCCGGCCAGCAGGCGCGCACAGCGGTGGGCGCTCACTACCAGCAGGAAGTCGACCTGGTCTCGATGTTCAAGGACGTGGCCGGCACCTTCGTGCAGCAGGCCTCGGTGCCGGGCCAGGTGCGCCACCTGATCGACCGTGCGGTGCGCATGGCGATCGGCGAACGGCGGGTGACGGCCCTCGTCTTCCCCAACGACCTGCAGGAGGAGCCCTACCAGGAGCCGCCCCGCCAACATGGCGCGGTGTTCAGCGGGGTTGGCTACACCAGGCCGCTGGTGGTGCCGTTCGAGGAGGATCTGTGTCGCGCCGCCGAGGTGCTGAACGCGGGCGAGAAGGTGGCGATCCTGGTGGGTGCCGGTGCGCTGGGTGCCACCGACGAGGTGATCGAGGTGGCGGAGCGCCTGGGTGCCGGCGTGGCCAAGGCCCTCTTGGGCAAGGCGGCGCTGCCCGACGACCTGCCGTTCGTCACCGGCTCGATCGGCCTGCTCGGCACGCCGGCGAGCTGGGATCTCATGAGCAACTGTGACACGCTGCTGATGGTGGGCTCGGGCTTCCCCTACTCGGAGTTCCTGCCCAAGGAGGGCCAAGCGCGCGGCGTGCAGATCGACCTGGAGCCCGGCATGCTGTCGGTGCGCTACCCGATGGAGGTCAACCTCCAAGGCGATGCCGCGCATACGTTGCGCCTGCTCCTGCCCATGCTCCAGCAAAAGACCGACCGCTCCTGGCGCGAGAGCGTCGAGGCGAGCGTGGCCAGGAGCTGGCAGACGCTGGAGGCGCGCGCCATGCAGCCGGCCGACCCGGTCAACCCGCAGCGCGTCTTCTGGGAATTGTCGCCGCGCATCCCGGACCGGGCGATCCTGTCCTCAGATTCCGGCTCCTGCGCCAACTGGTTCGCGCGCGACCTGAAGATGCGCCGCGGGATGATGGCCTCGCTTTCCGGCGGCCTCGCCTGCATGGGTGCCGCGGTACCCTATGCGATCGCCGCCAAGTTCGCCCATCCCGACCGCCCCGTGATCGCCGTGGTCGGCGACGGGGCCATGCAGATGAACAACATGGCCGAGCTGATCACGGTGGCGAAGTACTGGCGGGAATGGGCGAATCCGACCTGGGTCTGCATGGTGCTGAACAACCAGGACCTGAACCAGGTCACCTGGGAGCAGCGGGCCATGGAGGGCAATCCTAAGTTCGAGGCGACGCAGAACATCCCCGACGTGCCCTACCATCGCTTTGCCGAGCTGATCGGCCTGCGCGGCATCTTCGTCGACCACCCCGACCAAGTGGCCCCTGCCTGGGAGGCGGCACTCGGCTCGGACGTGCCGGTGGTGCTGGAAGTGCGCACCGACCCCAACGTGCCGCCCCTGCCGCCGCACATCACCCTGGCACAGGCGAAGAACTTCATGTTCTCGACGCCGTTCGACCCGGATGCCGGCAGCGTGATCGTTAACGCGGCACGCGAGGTGCTGGGCTCGGTGTTGCCAAGCGGGCGTCGGGATTCCTGAGCCTCGGTCCCTGGCCTCGCCACCTGGACCCTCCTCCTGGCAGCCCCGGCCGGAGGCTGTTAGGTTGCGGCCGTGACGACGGTCGGGGGAGCCGTGCCATGTCCGACCAGCCGCCGCTCATCCGCACCATCGCCATGCCGGCCGACACCAACCCGGCGGGCGACATCTTCGGCGGCTGGCTGATGGCGCACATGGACCTGGCCGCCGGCAGCATCGCGACCAGGCGCGCCTGCGGCCGCACGGTGACGGTGGCGGTGGACGCGATGAGCTTCCTGAGCCCGGTGCTGGTGGGCGACGAGGTCAGCTTCCATGGCGAGATCCTGTCCACCGGGCGCAGCTCGATGAAGATCCGTATCGAGGCATGGCGGCGCCCGCGCGAGAGCGACGAGCGGACCCGGGTGACCGAGGCGGTCTTCACCTTCGTCGCGATCGACGCGGAGCGCCGCCCGCGCGCGCTGCCCCCCGCCGACCCAGCCACCGCGGGTTGAGGGCCCGCCGGAGCCACCCACCTGCGCTCCGGCGCCTCAGGAAGGTCGATCTGCGCTGTCGTCGCGGCTGCGGCGCCCTATCTAGGTCGGTGCGGACGTGGGAGAGGATGATGCTCGATCAGCTCGATGCGCTGTTGCTGGCCAGGATCCAGTTCGCGTTTACGGTCTCGTTCCACTTCATCTTTCCCTCGTTCACGATCGGGCTGGCGAGCTATCTCGCCGTGCTGGAGGGCCTGTGGCTGTGGACCGGCCGGGAGGTCTACATCCGGCTGTTCCGGTACTGGGTGAAGATCTTCGCGCTCGCGTTCGGCATGGGCGTCGTGTCCGGGATCGTGATGACCTACCAGTTCGGCACGAACTGGTCAGTGTTCTCGGACCGGGCCGGCCCGGTCATCGGGCCGCTCATGGCCTACGAGGTGCTCACCGCCTTCTTCCTGGAAGCGGGCTTCCTCGGCGTGATGCTGTTCGGGATGAACCGTGTCGGCAAGGGGCTGCACTACACCGCCACGCTCGCGGTGGCGGTGGGCACCTTCATCTCCGCCTTCTGGATCCTTTCGGTCAACAGCTGGATGCATACGCCGACCGGCCACGCGATGAACGAGGTCGGCCAGTTCGTGCCGGTAGACTGGTGGGCGATCATCTTCAACCCGTCCTTCCCCTTCCGCCTGGCCCATACGGTGATGGCCGCCTACCTCACCACGGCCCTGGTGGTGGGCGCGGTGGGCGCCTTCCATCTGCTGCGCGACAAGATCAACGAGGGCGCCCGGGTCATGTTCACCATGGCGATCGGCATGATCGCCATCGCGGCACCGGTGCAGATCTTCCTGGGCGATGCGCACGGCCTGAACACGCTCAAGCACCAACCGATCAAGATCATGGCCATGGAGGGCCACTTCGAGAGCCACCCCGACGGGGCGCCGCTCATCCTGTTCGGGATCCCCGACGAGGAGGAGGCCACCGTCCATTACGAGGTCTCGATCCCCAAGGCGTCCTCGCTGATCCTGGAGCATAGCTGGAGCGCGCCGCTGAAGGGGCTCGACAGCGTGCCGCGCGAGGAATGGCCGCCGGTCGAGATCGTGTTCTGGTCCTTCCGGATCATGGTCGGCCTGGGCTTCCTGATCCTGTTCCTGGGCGCTGCCGGTGCCATCGCCTATTTCAAGGGCCAGCTCTACCACTGGCGCCCCCTGCATCGCTTCGCGCTGCTGATGGGGCCGGCCGGCTTCGTCGCGGTGATCGCCGGCTGGGTGACCACCGAGGTCGGCCGGCAGCCCTACACGGTCTATGGCCTGATGCGCACGGCGGAATCGGCCTCGCCCCTGGCGGCCCCGGCCGTGGCGACTTCGCTGCTCATGTTCATCCTGGTCTACTGTGTCGTGTTCTCGATCGGCACGTTCTACATCCTGAAGTTGATGGGGCACGCGCCCTATACGGGCGAGACCGGGCCCGAGCGCGAGATCGGACCGCATCGTGCGGCCGGCATCACGCCAGCCCCGGCCCTCAGTCCCGAGCGGACGATCGGCGGCCGCAGCGCGGAGGCCCGGACATGATCGAGCTCGACCTCACCGTCGTCTGGGCGTTCGTGATCGCGTTCGCCGTCTTCGCCTATGTCGTCATGGACGGTTTCGACCTGGGCATCGGCATCCTGTTTCCGCTGTTCCCGGCGGGACGCGAGCGGGACAGCGCCATCAACTCGGTGGCACCGGTCTGGGACGGGAATGAGACCTGGCTGGTGCTGGGCGGCGGCGGACTGATGGCGGCCTTTCCGCTCGCCTATGCGATCATCCTGCCGGCCCTCTACGCGCCGCTCATCGCCATGCTGCTGGGCCTGATCCTGCGCGGTGTGGCCTTCGAGTTCCGCTGGCGTGATCCGGCGCACCGGCCCTGGTGGGACTTCAGCTTCACCCTGGGCTCGATCATCGCGACGCTGGCCCAGGGCATCACGCTGGGCGCGCTGCTGCAGGGCATCACCGTGGAGGGACGCAGCTATGCCGGCGGCTGGTGGGACTGGCTGACGCCGTTCAGCGTCCTGGTCGGCGTCAGCCTGGTGATCGGCTATGCGCTGCTGGGTGCGACCTGGCTGATCATGAAGTCGGAGGACCGGCTGCAGGAGCACTGCTACCGGCTGGCCCGCATCCTGGGGCCCCTCCTGGTGGGCTGCATCGTCCTGGTCAGCCTGTTCACGCCGTTCCTGAGCGGAGCCTACTACCGCAACTGGTTCAGCTTCCCGCGCGTGCTGTTCGCCGCCCAGGTGCCGATCCTGGTGGCGATCGGCGCGGTGGTGTTCTTTGTGGCGCTGGCAAGGCGGTGGGAATACTGGCCGTTCCTGAGCACCCTGGCTCTGTTCGCGCTGGGGCTGATCGGGCTCGGCGTGAGCATGTTCCCCTACGTGGTCCCGGGCGCCATCACCATCTGGGACGCGGCGTCACCGCCCAAGAGCCAGCTCTTCATGCTGGTGGGGGCGTCGGTGCTGATTCCGATCATCCTGATCTATACCGGCTATTCCTACTGGGTGTTCCGCGGCAAGACCGGCCACGAGGGCTACCATTGACCGAGCCTGGGCAAGGGGGCGGCTGGGGGCGCCGGCTCCTGTGGTTCGTCGGCCTGTGGCTTGCCGGCGTGGCCGCCGTGTCGGTGGTTGGCTTGCTGCTGCGCCTCTGGATCGCCTGATCCGGCAGTGGATCGCCACGGCGCTTCGAGCACCTTCGGGTTGAAACCGGCGAACCACGCAGCGCGGTATGGCGTGCGCCGCCATTCCCCTTCAGGTGGCGCAAGCCAGCACCGTGCCCGGCTTCTAGCATCGCACCCGCAGGAACGCGGCAAGGCGGGGGTCGATCATGGTGGGGATCGCGGCAGGCAGGCGATCGGCAGGGCGGCTCCTGCCGGGCCGGCGCGGTGCCGGCCCGGTCCGGTTGGGCAGTGCGGCATGAGCAGCGGCCCGACCAGCGAGGCGGCCCGTCGCTGCCTGGCGATCGTCGCCGAGATGTCGGCGGCCCTGGCGGCCGGCGCCCGGCTGGCCAGGCCCGGCCAGGACCATGCGGCAGCAGCGTACTGGATCCGGGCGCAGCCCTGGGCCAGCCGGCTGTGGCCCGACGTGACGCACAACCCTTACCAGGACCTGAGCACCGCCGCCTGGATGCGCAGTCGCGCCCTGGGGCTGGAGCAGCCGCGCCCGGCGCGGGTCCAGGCCTTCCAGGGCGGCCATCTCTGGCCCAAGGACGAGCCGGAGATCCGCTTTGCCATCCGCGCACTGGAGTTCCTCAGCCGGCTGCAGTCCGCCAGCGGCAATGCCGACCGGGTGCTGGACCGGTTCGAGGAAGCGCGCTCTGCCGCGCAGTGGCGCTTCGACATCGAGCACCCGCTGCGGCTGGGAAGCTGCCCGTGCCTGGACCTGAAGGACTTTGCCGCGGTCCGCACCGAGGCGCTGTGCCGGGCAGGCTGCCAGCTCCATCAGGAGCTGGGCAGGCTTGCCTGGGCGAAGGAGGATCCGGCCGCAGCCCTGCCGGGCCGCCACGCGGGCGCGGATGGCAGCGACACCGATCCGGTGGCCCTGGACGAGCTGGTCGAGGCGGCGGCCCGGCTGCCGCGGATCCTGGCCCAGCTCGCACCGATCTGGCCGGCTCTGTTGTCGGCATTCCGGCGCGGCCAGCAGAGCCGGCTCTTGACCGAACTGCCAGGCTGGCTGCTGGACCTCCTGCGCGAGGTGCCGGAGCCGAGGCTGGCGGGGCTGGCCTGGAACGCGGTCACGGCCGTGCCCGCCGGCCGGCTCGAGCAATTGACCGCCGGCCACGTCGCCACCTTCGGTACGGCCGGAACTACCTGGTGGCTGGACGGCTGGCAAATGGCGGCGGCGCATCTGGACGCGGCATCGGTGCGGCGCGGCTGGCCGGCCGGCTGAAGCGGCAGCAGGCATCCGCGCCGTTCAGCGCGACCCAGCCAGCACGACCGATCAGCGCGACGCGGTGAGGGGCCCGGTGCAGGCCGACTGGAGAGCCTGGACCAGTGCTTGCGCCAGCATGGGCTTGTGCTGCTGGGTCAGGTGGCTGCTGTCTGCTCCAGGAGACCAGCCGCCGGTCTCAGCGCCCAGCGCCAGGCATCGGGCAGGGCCCCGGGCCGGTGAGCGCCATGGCCTGCCACAAGCCGAGCATGCCCTCCAGCGTGGTCGCCCGGAACGGCACCCAGGCGACCAGCACCGCCAGCATGGTGATCGCCCAGCCCAGGCCCAGCGGCCGGCTCCCGTCATCGTGGGGCTTGCCGCTGTTCAGGCGGTGCCAGAAGCGCTGCACCACCAAATACCCGCCGTGCAGGGCGCCCCAGATTACGAAGGT
>NZ_WUJP01000827.1 GCF_009806515.1 Geminicoccus flavidas
TGAGCCTGGCCATGGTGCCGATCGTCGACCTCGACCTGATCCATCCCTTCTACCTGGTCCACAGCGTGCTGGCCGCCTCAGTGATGCTCTCGCTGCTGGGCCTGCTGGGCGGGCTCTGGGCGGAGAAGTTCGACCAGATGGCAGCGGTCACCAACTACGTGATCACGCCGCTCTCCTTCCTGTCTGGCACCTTCTACTCGATCCACGCCCTGCCCGAGCCCTTCCATCTCCTGGCCCTGGTCAACCCGTTCTTCTACATGATCGACGGCATCCGCTACGCCATGACTGGCCATGCCGACGGCATGCCGGCGCTGGGCGCGGTGATCTTGACGGTGACCGTGGTGCTGCTCTGGTACCTAGCCTACCTGGCCTTCCGCCGCGGCTGGCGGCTCAAGGCCTAGCAGGCGCTAAGCCGCCGCGACCGGCCGTACCTTTGGAGAAACATTCTGATCCCTGGCACGGCCTCTTCGCCGGCTGCCCGATCCTCCCCATGTCAGCGCCGGACCGGCGGCGGGCCGGTGGGACGAGGGGAGTGACCATGGAGCTCGGCATCTACAGTTTCGGTGACACGACGCCGGATCCGGTCACCGGTGCTGTCCCGCCGGCCGCCGGCCGCCTGCGGGACCTGGTCGAGGAGATCGAGCTGGCCGACCAGGTCGGGCTCGACGTGTTCGGCTTGGGGGAGCATCACCGTCCGGACTACGCGATCTCGGCACCTGCGACCGTGCTCGCCGCCGCTGCCGCCCGCACCCGGCGGATCCGGCTGACCAGTGCAGTCACCGTGCTGGGCTCGGAGGAGCCGGTGCGGGTCTTCCAGCAGTTCGCCACGCTGGACCTGCTCTCGGACGGCCGCGCCGAGATCATGGCCGGACGCGGCTCCTTTATCGAATCCTTCCCGCTGTTCGGCCTGGACCTGAACGACTACGACGAGCTGTTCGCCGAGAAGCTCGACCTGCTCCTGAAGCTGCGCGCGGCAGAGCGGGTCACTTGGTCCGGCCGGCACCGGCCAGCCCTGCACGACCAACCGGTCTATCCGCGCCCGCTCCAGTCCCCCCTGCCCGTCTGGATCGCGGTCGGCGGCAACCCGCCCTCCGCGGTGCGCGCGGGTACGCTGGGCCTGCCCATGGCGCTGGCCATCATCGGTGGCCAGCCCGCCCACTTCGCGCCGCTGATCGAGCTCTACCGCGAGGCCGGAAGGCGTGCCGGCCATGATCCGGCAAGCCTGCCGGTCGGCATCAACTCGCACGGCTTCATCGCCGACGATTCCCAAGACGCCGCCGACATCGCCTTTCCCTATTATGCCGACGTGATGGGCCGGCTCGGCCGGGAGCGCGGCTGGCCCGCCTATACCCGCCCGCGCTTCGAGGCCAGCCGCTCCCCGCGCGGCGCCGACTTCATCGGCAGCCCGCAGCAGGTGATCGACAAGATCCTGGCCCAGCACGAGATCTTCCACCACGATCGCTTCCTGCTCCAGCTGAGCCTAGGCACCATGCCGCACGGCAGGATCATGCGAGCGATCGAGCTATACGGCACGGTGGTGGCACCGGCGGTCAGGAAGGCATTGGGATAAGCCAGGGGAAGGTCATATCGAGGGGTTGCCCGGGACCGAATTCGGCAAAGGCATGATCCGGTGCACGAGGTCCAGGAACTCGTCAGCGCTGACCGTGCCCGCGGCAACCGCATCCGCGAGGTACGGACAGATCTATCCCCGCGCTTTGGTTGGATCGACGTGAAGAAGGTTGGCCACGAGGCACCGGTTCTGCAGCGGACTTGGCTGCCGCCTCGATGGATCTGTCTTCCGCCACGGGACGCAGGCTGGCGCTCGTTCAGCACCGAGCGGATGGCGGCGTATCGCTCAGGGCCTGGTCTCGGAGCGACAGTACACTGTCGCCACGGCAAGCTCGCCTAGCTGTTTGGTCCAGGGTGTCATGGTGCATGATCTCGTGAACGGGCGAACGCGCTATGGCACCAAGTCTTCATGGTTCAGCCAGAACGACGCCGCGCGTTCGAGCCGAACCCCAGGACCGTCGCCAAGTGGCGCCATCGGACCACGACCGCCGATCTGCGGATGGGACCATCCCGGCCGCACAGCTCCGTCCTGACCGAGGCCGAAGAGGCAATCGTCGAGAGTTCCGGCGGCGTGCCCTTCTGTCGCTCGATGACGTGCTGGGCTGCTTGCGGGAGACGATCCCCAAGCTCTCGCGCAGCGCCCTGCACCGATGCCTTGTGCGCCACGGCACCTCCCGCTTGCCAAATGGCGAGGAGAAGGCGCCCCAGCGCAAGCGCTTTGCCAAGACCAGGATCGGCTACATCCACATCGACGTCTGCGAACTGCGACTGGGCCAGGGCAAGCTCTTCATGTTCCTGGCAATCAGCCGTCAGCAGACGGCTGATCCGTCTCCTGCAAGGAACCGGTCCAGCAGGACCGGGAGGCAACCGCGTCTCGAAGTTCGCCCACGTCGCCTTCTTGGATGCCGACACCAAAGCAAACGGCGCCGCCTTCCTAGGCGGGGGTGGTCGAACTCTTCCCTTGCCGGATCCATACCGTCCTGACCGATAACGGCCTGCCCCGGACCTAATCCGGGGGCATGACCTTTGCGACCTACCAAGGAGTCGTGGCCGCAACCCCGAGATAGAGCCTCTCTTCGGCGGCCATATCTTCGACCGCGTCTGCGACAAGCACGCAATCACTCACAAGCTCACCAAGCCCTGTCATCCCCTCCGCAGGCTCCTGCCTGCGACCTTTGCAGGAAGCGGATCGATGGCCTGCTGGCCATCGATGGATGCATGGCCAAGCCGAGCGGATGAACCGAACCGTCAAGAGCCTGCCCTTGGGCAAGGACCCGAGGGAGACGCCACCATCAAGACCTTCCACTATCCCAGCCTGCAAGCCGTGCGATCCAATGTGCTCCTTTCGTCACCGCCTACAACTTGGCCAAACACCTCGAGGCACTGCGATGGCGGACACCCTTTCAGGCAATCGGCAATGTTTGGACGGTTGAGCCCTCCATCTTCAAGAGCAACCCGCACCACCTCGTCCCGAGACCGCACAGTGCCCGGATGGTGCTGCCGTCCCAAAAGGCCATGCCGAACTGCACGCCGTGCTCCTGCGCCATGGCCAGCCGCCGTTCCCATATGCCCAGTCTTCTCCATCAGCCGTCAGCAGACGGCTGATCCGGTCTCCAACGGAGCGGCGGCCAGCAGGCCGCCAAGGGCGGATGAAGGTCTGCGCCGCCATCCACCATGATCCGTCCGCAGGCGGATCATCCATCGCCGCAGGCGTTCAGGTCAGCCGACCCGGACGGGATCCAAGCTCCGCTGGCAGGCTGCGCCACTTGGCACCGTTCGGACAGCGCCAGATGATCGCCAGGGTGGTCCGGCGCAGGTCATGGTGCTGCGTCTTGTGGTGCGGGCGGCAGGCCTCGATCAACGGCGCCAGCACCGCCCACTGCCCATCCGTCAGCACCCCCGTCATCCGCCATCCCATCCGCTGCTCACCACATAGCAGATGGGAACAGACTTCAGGAGCTAACGGGGCCTAGTGGCCGGTGGGATCCGGTTCGGCTGCCAGGGCCGCCGGTCGATCGCCAGCCTCCCGGCCCCGTTCGGCACCCTCCTCGTTGTCCTCCCTCGGTCGGACCTGCAGGGTGTCGCCGGCGGGCCGCCATGCGAGCCACGTCATTCGCCCTGGCCGACCTCCTTCAGGCTTGGCGCCGGCAGCGGCCGAGGTGGAGCGGGCGTGGCAGGGGCCGGTGCCGGGGATGGGGGATCACGGCCAGGCGGTTCGCCCGCCACGGGCTCGCCTTGTGCCCAGGGCAGCCGGTCCCGCCAAGCGCGGCATCGGCCGGGCAATGGCGCAGCTCCCGGCCAACGGCCGGCAGGCATCAGTGTGGTCCTGGCCGCCGGCGGCCGGCGGCGCGGTCCAGCGCCCAGGCCAGCTTGCGCAGCGCCAGACGCTCCAGGGCCGAGTGGTCGCCGCTGGCACGACCCTGGATCACCACCTCGGTGCCGCTGCCGGGATCGATGGCGGCCACGCGCAGGAGCGTGCCGATCCGCCGGTGCTCCAGAATCGGCGGCTCGCCGGCCGCGACGAAGTCGAGATCATTGCGTTCCATGGCACCTCCATGGGAATGCAATCTAGCCGATCCGGGTTAATGAAGCCTTGTCGCACAGGGGGTCGTGCACGGGCGTGCTGCCGCCGTCACGGCGGGTGCCACGGATGTATCGAGACACTTGAGAGGCCGCCGGGCTTCGTGTACCGCCTGGGATATATCGAGGGGTGCGGCGCGAAACCATCGAGGCTCGACCGGATCGCGGCGCGTTCTCGTCTGCTGCCCGGGGGGACGCGCACCTGCCGCGGGAGCCTCATCCGGGATGGAATACTTTCTCCAGCAGCTGGTGAACGGCGTCACGCTCGGCGCCGTCTATGGCCTGATCGCGATCGGCTATTCGATGGTCTACGGGATCATCGGCATGATCAACTTCGCCCACGGCGACATCTTCATGATCGGCGCCTTCCATGCCCTGATCGTGTTCCTGATCCTGGGTGCCGTCGGCATCTCGTGGCTGCCGCTGGCCCTGCTGATCGTGCTGATCGTGGGCATCCTGCTGACCTCGCTCTACGGCTGGTCGGTGGAGCGGATCGCCTATCGCCCACTGCGCTCGTCACCGCGCCTGGCGCCGCTGATCTCGGCGATCGGCGCCTCGATCTTCCTGCAGAACTACGTGCAGCTGGCCCAGGGTGCCAGACCCAAGCCCCTGGCGCAGATGGTCTCGGGCGGCATTACCCTCGTCCAGAGCGATGCCGGCTTCGCCGCCCGGGTCAGCTATATCCAGATCGTGATCGTGCTGCTGACGCTAGCCCTGATGGCGGTGTTCACCTGGCTGATCAAGGGCACCGCACTTGGCCGCGCCCAGCGCGCCTGTGAGCAGGACCGCAAGATGGCGGCACTGCTGGGCGTGGATGTCGACCGGACCATCTCGCTCACCTTCGTGATCGGCGCCTCGCTGGCCGCCGTGGCCGGGCTGATGTTCACGCTCTACTATGGCGTGATCGACTTCTTCATCGGCTTCGTCGCCGGCATCAAGGCGTTCACCGCGGCGGTGCTGGGCGGGATCGGCTCCCTGCCGGGTGCCATGCTGGGTGGTCTCCTGATCGGGCTCATCGAGGCGTTCTGGTCGGGCTATTTCTCCGTCGAGTACAAGGACGTAGCCTCGTTCGGGGTCCTGGTGCTGGTGCTCATCTTCCGCCCCACCGGCCTGCTGGGCCGTCCCGAGATCGAGAAGGTCTGAGGCGATGACGGGTCTTCTCGCTGGACTGGACGGCAACAGGCTGCTGCGCCACGTCCTCGGTGCGGTGCTCATCACCTTCCTGATGACCAGCCTGATCGTGGGGCTGGAACTGGTGGCGACCCAGACCGGGCTGTCGCTCCGGCCGCGCTACCACATCGTCCTGTACTGCGTGGTGGTGGTGGCCCTGGGCTCCACTGCGGTGTTCGCGCTGGCCGAGCGGAGCTGGCGCCTGCCCATGCTGGTAGGCGTGGTGATCGCAGCACTCCTCCTGGTGCCGCTGCTCACCGGCAACCTCGCTTCGGACCTGGCCTTCCTCCTGCCGTTCCCGGTGGCACCGCTGAACTGGCTGGCCCTGCTCCTGCCGGCCTTCATCCTGATACGCGCCGCCCAGCTGGCCTATGCCTCGGCGCGCCCGCCGGCCGCCGCCGCCAGGCGGCGTGAGATGACCCGGACCGGCAAGCTGGTCTCGCTGGGCCTGGGCCTGCTACTGATCCTGGTGGCCTTCGCCTTCCCGATTTCCCCCTGGGGCAGCCGGCAGCTGGTCGACATCCTGACGATTGTGCTGATCTACATCATGCTGGGCTGGGGGCTGAACATCGTGGTGGGCTTGGCCGGCCTGCTCGACCTGGGCTATGTCGCCTTCTATGCGGTCGGCGCTTATTCCTACGCCCTGCTTTCCGAATATTTCGGCTGGAGCTTCTGGGTCTGCCTGCCGCTGGCCGGCCTGTTCGCCGCGAGCTTCGGCATCGTCCTGGGCTTCCCGGTGCTCCGCCTGCGCGGCGACTACCTGGCGATCGTGACGCTCGGCTTCGGCGAGATCATCCGGGTCGTGCTGATCAACTGGTACGAGTTTACCGGCGGGCCGGACGGGATCGGCGGCATCCCGCGCCCGTCCTTCTTCGGCCTGCCGTTCCAGGCCAACCCGCCCAGGGACGGTGGCGAGACGTTCGCCAGCTTCTTCGGCCTGAGCTTCGACCCGTACCACCGGATCGCGTTCCTCTACTATCTGATCCTGGTGCTGGCGCTGTTCACCAACTGGTTCACCATCCGGATCCGCAAGCTGCCGATTGGCCGGGCCTGGGAGGCGCTGCGCGAGGACGAGATCGCCTGCCGGGCGCTTGGGCTGAACCCAACCAACGTGAAGCTCGCGGCGTTCGGCATCGGCGCGATGTTCGCGGGCTTCGCCGGCAGCTTCTTCGCCGCGCGCCAGGGCTTCATCAGCCCGGAGAGCTTCGTGTTCATCGAGAGTGCCGTGATCCTGGCGATCGTGGTGCTGGGCGGGCTCGGCAGCCAGCTGGGCATCGTGTTCTCCGCCGCGATCCTGATCGGCCTGCCTGAGTTCTTCCGCGAGCTGGAAGACTACCGGATGCTCGCCTTCGGCCTCGTCATGGTGCTGATCATGATCTGGAAGCCCACCGGCCTCGTCTCGCATCGCGATCCGACCATCCGGCTTCATCCGCGGGGAGACGGGCGATGACGCCGCTCCTCACCGTCGAGCACCTGACCATGCGCTTTGGCGGCCTGGTCGCGGTGGACGACGTGTCGTTCACCGCCGAGCAGTCGCAGATCACCTCGATCATCGGCCCGAACGGGGCCGGCAAGACCACCATGTTCAACTGCCTGACCGGCTTCTACCAGCCGACCACGGGCCAGCTCACCCTGGCGGGCGAGCGCGGCGACTTCCTGCTGGAGCGGCTGGACGGGCACCGGATCGTGCGCGACGCCGGTGTGGCCCGGACCTTCCAGAACATCCGCCTGTTCACCGGCATGTCGGTGCTGGAAAACCTGATGGTCGCCCAGCACACCGAGCAGATGAAGGCGTCGGGCTGGAGCATCAAGGGCCTGCTGGGGCTGCCGTCCTACCGGCGCGCCGAGGAGGAGGCGGTCCACTTGGCCCGGTCATGGCTGGACCGGATCAACCTGACCGAGAAGGCGGACTGGCCGGCCGGGGCGCTGGCCTATGGCGACCAGCGGCGGCTCGAGATCGCCCGAGCGATGTGCACCAAGCCAGTGCTGCTTTGCCTGGACGAGCCGGCCGCCGGCCTGAACCATACCGAATCCCACGAGCTGAACGACCTCCTGCGCTGGATCAAGGAGATCCACGGCATCGGCATCCTCCTGATCGAGCACGACATGAGCGTGGTGATGGGGATCTCGGACAAGATCGTGGTGCTGGACTACGGCAAGAAGATCGCCGAGGGCACACCGGCCGAGATCCGCGACGACCCCAGGGTGATCAAGGCCTATCTGGGCGAGCCCGAGGAAGAGGACCTGCCTGACATCGTCGCCGAGGACCTCGACCTGGACCCGGGAGCGCGCTGATGCTGGTGATCGAGGGCATCCACGCCTTCTACGGGCGGATCGAGGCGCTCAAAGGCGTATCGCTGGAAGTGAAGCAGGGCGAGATCGTCACCCTGATCGGTGCCAACGGGGCCGGCAAGTCGACCCTGCTCATGACCATCTGCGGCCAGCCGCGCGGCCAGGGCGGGCGGATCGTGCTGGAAGGCATCGACATCACCAACATGTCGACCCACCAGATCATGCGCCGCGGCATCGCCCAGTCGCCGGAAGGGCGGCGGGTGTTCCCGCGCATGACCGTCTACGAGAACCTGCAGATGGGGGCGATCAACGTCGATCCCGGCCATTTCGAGGGTGATCTCAAGCGCTGCTTCGAGCTGTTCCCGATCCTGGAGCGCCGGCGCGGCCAGCGCGCCGGCACGCTGTCCGGCGGCGAGCAACAGATGCTGGCGATCGCCCGGGCGATGATGGCCAGGCCCAGGCTCCTGCTCCTGGACGAGCCGTCGCTGGGTCTCGCACCTTTGATCGTCCGGCAGATCTTCTCTGTCATCAAGGAACTGAACCAGCAGGGCGTGACCGTGCTGCTGGTCGAGCAGAACGCCTTCCACGCGCTGAAGCTGGCGCACCGGGCCTATGTGCTGGTCAACGGCCAGATCACCATGACCGGCACCGGGCGCCAGCTCCTGGCGGACCCGGAGGTGCGGCGGGCCTATCTGGAAGGCGGGCACTGAGGGGGAGATCGCGCCATGTTCGAAGCGGTGACCGGCCAGTCGCTTGGCGTGTTCATCGGGCTCACCCTGATCCTGTCGGGGGGGGCGGCCATGGCGATGGGCCGCGCCATCGCCCGGACCTGGCGGCCGATCTGGCAGATCGTGCCCTATGGCCTGCTCCTGGGTGCCGCGGATCGGTTCATGTCCTACGCCCTGTTCCAGGAGCCGCTCCTGCACCTGTCGGGATTCCTGGTCTGCTCGGCGATCCTGATCGGGCTGGCCTTGCTGGCGCACCGGATCGCGCGGACCAACAAGCTGCTCTCCCAGTACCCGTGGTTGTACGAGCGGGCGGGGCCGTTCGCTGTCCGGGAGCGTTCCGGCGGCTGATGAAGGTCGCGCTTGCGGGACGATTAAGCGGCGTTAAAGTTGCAGAAGTTCGGCGCGTCCAACCCCGGTCGAGGGCAGCGTGCCGTGAAGTGGATCGGTGGGGTTCTTTCGACAGCGGGAGCAGAATATGCAGCTTTCCAGGTGGATGACCGGTGCGACCTTCGCCGCAGCACTGCTAGGCAGCACGGCGATGGCGCAGGCCGAGATCGTGATCGCTTCCGCAGGTCCCATGACCGGTGCCTATGCTGCGTTCGGCGAGCAGCTGCGCCGCGGTGCGGAACAGGCCGTCAAGGACATCAACGCGGCCGGCGGGGTGAACGGCGAGCAGCTCAGGCTCGCGATCGGTGACGATGCCTGCGATCCCAAGCAGGCGGTGGCGGTCGCCAACGATCTGGCCGACCAGGGCGCGGTGTTCGTGGCCGGCCACTTCTGCTCTGGCTCCTCGATCCCAGCTGGCGACGTCTATGCCGAGCAGGGCATCCTGCAGATCTCGCCGGCCTCGACAAATCCCGCCTATACCGAGGGCCCGTTCGAGAACGGCATCACCACCGTGTTCCGGACCTGCGGCCGTGATGACCAGCAGGGCGACTTCGCCGGCAAGTGGCTGGCCGAGAACTACAAGGGCAAGAACGTCGCGGTGATCCACGACAAGTCGACCTACGGCAAGGGCCTGGCTGACCTGACCAAGAAGTTCATGAACGAGGGCGGGCTCCAGGAGGTCGCCTACGAGGCGATCACCGCCGGCGACAAGGACTTCACCGCGCTGATCACCAAGTTGAAGTCGCAGAATGTCGAGGCGATCTATTTCGGCGGCTACCATACCGAGGCGGCGCTGATCGCGCGCCAGGCGGCCGAGCAGGGCCTCAATGCCCCGCTGCTCTCAGGCGATGCGCTGAACACGATCGAGTACGCCCAGCTGGCCGGCCCGGCCGCGGACGGCACCCGGTTCACCAACGCCGCCGAGGCGCGCAACCTGCCGACTGCGCAGAAGGTGGTAGAGGAGTTCAAGGCCAGCGGCTACGACCCGGAAGGCTACACGCTCTCGACCTATGCCGCGGTGCAGGTCTGGGCGGCGGCCGCCAACGAGGCCGGCACCACCGATGCCGCCAAGGTCGCCGAGACGATGCGCTCCAAGCGCTGGGACACGGTGATTGGCTCGATCGGCTTCGACGAGAAGGGTGATCTCACCGAGAACACCTATGTCTGGTTCGAGTACAAGGACGGCAACTACACCCAGGTCCAGTAAACAGGGGGCCGTCGAACGCGGCCAGGGGCATCCTTGGGTGCTGCCCTGGCCGGCATCCGGCTGTTACAAGGGAAGGGAGCCCGGCCTCGGGCTCCCTTCATGTTTTTGGACCGGCCCCCCGAGCGGAGTGATCGATGCGGATACCTGCGGCAATAGAGGCCCTCGTGCCGGAAGTGACGGCCTGGCGGCAGCATCTGCACGCGCATCCGGAGCTGGGCTACGAGGAACATGCGACCCAGGCCTTCCTGGCGGACAAACTCAAGGAGTTCGGCGCCGACGAGGTGGTAACCGGCATGGGTGGCACCGGGGTGGTGGCACTGATCCGAGGCCGGCGGCCGGGCAACCGGGCGATCGGCCTGCGCGCCGACATCGACGCCCTGCCGATCACCGAGCTGACCGGCAAGCCCTATGCCTCGACCAATCCCGGGCGGATGCATGCCTGCGGTCATGACGGCCACACCGCCATGCTGCTGGGTGCCGCCAAGCACCTAGCAGCGTCGCGCGACTTCGCCGGCTCGGTAGTGGTGATCTTCCAGCCGGCCGAGGAGGGCGGGGCCGGGGCAAAGCGGATGATGGACGACGGTCTGTTCCAGCGCTTCCCGGTCGAGGTGGTCTACGGGCTGCACAACTGGCCGCAGATGCCGCTCGGCACCTTCGCCATGCACCGGGGCCCGGCCATGGCCGGCACCGACGAGATCCGCATCGAGATCGCCGGCAAGGGCTGCCATGCGGCGATGCCCAACACCGGCGTCGACCCGATCGTGGCGGC